>NZ_JAFCVD010000004.1:0-294257 GCF_049896865.1 Flavobacterium sp. DSP2-3-1
TTAAGGTGGTTATTGCGGCGGGGCTCACCTCTTCCCTTCCCGAACAGAGTAGTTAAGCCCGCCTGCGCAGATGGTACTGCAGTTATGTGGGAGAGTATGTCGTCGCCTTTCTTTGAAAACCCCGTTCTAATGAACGGGGTTTTTTGTTTTATAGGTGTCCGAAGTTTTTTGATAACGATGCGGTTTGGCGCCTTTTTTTAAACTGAATAAAATTCGGGGTGTATTAAATCCTCATCATTCAAATGATGAGGATTTTTTTGGATCAAGTCGAATACCTGTGGATCGATAAAAATTAAGCATAAATATTAGTTAGTCTAAAAAGGAAGAATTCTATTTTTCTAACTCGTCTAAATTGCGATCTAAATGCTTTTATTTTGGCATTGAAACATTCGGCCGAAGCATTTGTACTTCTGTTATCAAAATAGTTCAATATGGTTTGATAATGATTCATTATAGATCTTGAGATTGTATTGAAAGACTTAAACCCAGATTGATTTACTTTCTCGTGCCATTTGGCTAACCTTTAAAGTTCAATAATTTTATCGGTTGTTTTCCCAAAGAAATTTTTTACATCCTTTGCTACATTGTATGCTTTTTCGATATCGGGATACAATTCAAATAATAATGCGTCACGGTCTATTTGGTTTTACTCACATTTTTATTTGAATTTTGGTCTTCGTGATGTGCTTCGCAGTTCTGACCATTTTGATTTGTTTTTACACAGAAAGTATCGGCTTCTAGCCCTTAATTGTAACTATTGTCGGCAAATTGGAAAGTATAGAATGATTATTTCATCAAAGTATTTTTTGGGAATTAAATTGTGGTGACGATTTTCTATAGGAATTAAATTGATCTCTTTTAAGTGAAGATGAAGTGTCTCTATTCCTTTTTTGTAAATGATTATTTCGAAGTAATCAACAATAAGTTCTGGTTATAATAATTTTATAAGTTCATCAAAAGAATCTACTTCGAATGGTTGTATATAAATTTAAATATCCCTTATTTAATATTTCTCTACAACTTTTAGAACTGTTTCCGTAGTACTCAAAAAGATTAGATAATTGGAATAATAAAAAATAAATTTTTAGAACAACTCAAGATACCGATTTAAAAGTTTTGATTTTAGAATTGAAAGATATAGTTTGATCATTAATGCTTTGATAGTCAAAGTAATTTAATTTTGATGGATAATTAATCATTGTTGTGTTAAGGACACTATCAAAGCTCTTTAATTTTGATTTATTTACAATTCTTTATTAGTGCGCTAATTTTAGCATAGCCATATTTTATCATTATATGAATTGTGAATATTTCGTAATTTATGTGATAATTTGTTTACAGTTCTTATAGCAGTATATAACCCAAATAAAAGATGAGCTCTTTCTTCTTGCTTAATTGGTTCACTTATCATAATTAATAATGTAAATAGCGAATTGTATCTAATTATAGTTGTGCAATATCGCCTTTATTCAATAGTTGAGTAGTATGTAGTTCATTTTCAGATTTTGCCGTTAATATCAAGTCATTCTTGATGTTCATAGTGTTTAATCGCTGTTTCATCGTAATTTCTTTGAAAGCTATATAGTTAATTTTTGTGTAAGTATATGTTCGGTTTCTTGTATTGGTTTCGGAAAACATTTTCTATGTATTAACTTCACAGAATTACCTATTTTTACCATAACTTTTATAAAGCCTTGTCTTTTTTTAAATCAATTTTCCTGACTGTCGCAATAACTTGTTTAGTCGTAGTTCCGGCAGCAATAACCATTTAGGACCGTTTTTTACCTTTTTATATTTATTGATAACAATAGTCTAAAGTTCTTATTTAACAAGTGCTACTTCATCAATCGGTAAATGAGTTCCATGTTTTTGGGTAAATAATTACTAGGTGAACATGTTCTGTAGTTTCCCAAGTAGTAAATGAACTGTGGTGTTTTTTGGATTGTCTTTGGAATGTTTTACCACTAATGCTAAAGAAACTTCCAATAGTGTGTAAGTCTGTTGCTGTATTATCAATTAATTTTTTTTTAAAAGATGTAAATTCTCGTGTGATAGGTGATTTTTATCAACAAACTACAAATCTCTTTTGATGATTTCCTCGATAATTTTATATTTCTAACGACTACCTTTAATACAAAAATACACAACCTTACCTTTAAGAGTGAAATCTTGGATATTAATTTCATCTAAAAAGACTGTAAATACAAATTCTGGAATATCAAACTTTTTTGTTGCTGTGACTTTTTCTTCGAAATATATCTGTAGGTTTTCTTCAGAAGTAATAGCAGAAACTTTTTCAAAGTCGTTTATTAAAAAATGAGTAAGCATAAATTTTTATAGTTCTATGGGAATTCTATCCACATTGTTACTATAATAAATATCTTCTTTTTTATCAAATCCTCCATAGGTTTTGCTCCTTATCGTTAAATAATAATTTAATGTAAAATCAAAAACCATTAAGTGTGATTAAATTGCCTATTTCTATAATTTTTTTTAAAATTTAAATTTTATCGGAGCAGTTTTAAATCATTTTCTTTCTCCTTTCACAAGCAATTAGTATCTATTTGATGTTCGCAAATTCTTGCTTTCTCAGAATTATTAAGTTAATTTCTTAATTTTGTTTTAAGATTTTTAAAGACTGTAAAAATTCTCCTTTTGCTTTAATATTTTATTCTTGAGTAATTACTTCTTGTGATGTTAGTAGTCATATAAATTAAAATTTTCTTTAAATACTTGTTTTAGTTTAAATTTATCAATAAAATGTCATTGACATTATGCTGGTTTATATTATTTATGTATATGATTAACAGTTGTTTAAATATGTTATTATAAAATAGTTAATTTTTTATTAAAATTTGATTTGTTCAATGGAAATAAAATTATACTTTTATTTTTTTAAATTATTAGTCATTTATTTTAAATTACAAGTAATATTATATTAATTACAAAATTGGGTTTATGAAGAAAAAATTACTTTTATTTTTACTGTTTAGTTTATTATTTGGTTTCTTTTTAAGTTCGAAGAATATTAATAATGATATAAATTTTTACCAGCGAGGTTTTAAGGTTTCTACGAAATCATTATATTCGGATACAATAAAAAAGCAGAAAAAGAATTCAAGAAGTTTAAAAAATTCAAGAATTCTGGCTGTTTTGCCTTCTCCTTTAATAACTGCAGGGAGTTCCTGTAGCGATGGTGTGAATCCGGTACAAGTCAATGTTTATGCTTTTGGAGTAAATGGTAATGAGACTATTGAGTGGTATACTTCTCAATCATCAGGTATTCCTATATATACCGGGAGTGTTTACAGTCCAAGTATTAGTGCTACGAGAACCTATTACGTACAGAGTAGATCTGGAGGAGATACCAGCATTCGAGTACCTGTTGTTGCGTCTGTTTATATTGTTCCTCCTGCAGTCTTCTTGACAGTTTCTCCAGCTAATAGTACTTCTTCTCCTTTGTGCATAGGTACATCAGTCACTTTTACGGCTACTGGAGGAGGTGATTTATTTGAATTTTCAGTAGATGGTGTTGTTAAGCAAGTTATGTCAACAAACAAAATTTTTGTAACTAATGATTTAACAGATGGTCAAGTAGTAAGGGTGCGCACTAGATATGCCGTTAATTTTGATGGAAATGTTACAGAAAAAGCGTGGGGAACGGGTTCTTTAGAAGATAATTTTCTGTCAGTTCCGTTATCTTCCACTGCTTCAACTGGATACATTAATTCTTTAAAAATAAGCTCAACAGAAGATAAATTAATATTTGGTATACTTGGAAAGTCCCTTAGTAACAGAAGAATTTTGTTATTTCTTGACACAAAAACCGGAGGGTTCAATATTTCTAATTATGGAGATGAAGCTGGGTCGATTCCTACCGTTAATGCCTTTAATTATTTTAATAATAACCCAAGTACGTTTGACTCTTATTTTCAAGCGGATTATTGCCTTGCTATTGGAACAGATTCAGGTGAAACTAATTACAGTGCGGATATAATTGAATTAAGAACTGGAACCTCAATTAAAACAAATTTAGGAATAGCAGCCACAGGAATCCCTTCTTCTGTACTGGGAGTGAATAAAAATAACGCTGGAATAAAGGATTACAGTTTAGGCTTTGAAGTCGAAATTTTAAAATCACTCTTGGGATATACAACTGGGGATATTAAATTTTTTGCTATGACTTTGGCTGATCAGGATGAACCGAATTATTTGGTTACAAATTCTTTTTTAAGTCCAGAGAGAAGTAGTAATTTAGATTATGGAAATGGAGCTGTGGATTATAATTTGAAAGACCCAAATCCTGTTGTAGTTGCAGCATCTGCATTGACACCGTGTTACTCAGAGGCTAATATTACAATGAGTTTTGCTGAGAAGCCAACGGTTGCTACTGTTGGCGGAAACCAGTCCAAGTGTATTCTGACAAGTGATCCTTTCGGTGGCAATACACCGTCAGTTGGAACGGGTTCTTGGTCAAAAAAATCTGGACCGGGAACGGTTGCTTTTAGTGATAGTACAAATGGATCTTCAACAGCTTCAGTTAGTGTTGAAGGAGTTTATGTGTTTACTTGGACCATTACAAATGGCCAATGTACTCCATCGTCAGCTGATATCAGTGTAGAATACAATGTAACACCTTCTCCAGTAATCGATGCAATAACGCAGCCAACTTGTTCTGATAATTCAGGTAGTGTTTTATTGAGGGGATTACCATCAGTAGGTACTTGGATTATAACACCGTCTTCAGGTAGCCCTGTATCTGGATCTGGCAGCACTTATTTATTTGGGAACTTATTAGCATCCACGAGTTATACTTTTACAGTTACGGGGGTAAATAATTGTACTTCTGTTCCATCGTCACCGGTATCCATTAATGCGATTCCAACTCCTCCGGTTGTTCCGACAACAACGAGTGTCATACAACCAACTTGTGCGACTCCATCGGGAAGTATCTCAATCACCACACAATCTGGAGTGGAATACAGTTTGAATGGAACAACGTATCAATCTTCGAATATATTTTCAGGATTGGCACCAAATACTTATACTTTGTATGTAAGAAATACAGCGGATAATACTTGTGTAACCCCATCTTCAGCTGCAGTCACGATTAATGCGATTCCAAATCCTCCGGTTGTACCAACAACGGCGAGTGTGATTCAACCAACGTGTGCGACTCCATCGGGAAGTATTTCAATCACCACACAAACAGGGGTAGAATACAGTTTGAATGGAACAACGTATCAAACTTCGAATACATTTTCAGGATTGGCACCAAATACTTATACTTTGTATGTAAGAGATACAGCGGATAATACTTGTGTAACCCCATCTTCAGCTGCAGTCACGATTAATGCGATTCCAACTCCTCCGGTTGTTCCGACAACTTCAAGTGTAATACAACCAACGTGTGCGACTCCATCGGGAAGTATTTCAATCACCACACAAACAGGAGTAGAATACAGTTTGAATGGAACAACGTATCAAACTTCGAATACATTTTCAGGATTGGCACCAAATACTTATACTTTGTATGTAAGAAATACAGCGGATAATACATGTGTAACGCCATCTTCGGGTGCAATCACGATTAATTCGATTCCAACTCCTCCGATTGTTCCGACAACAACGAGTGTAATACAACCAACGTGTGCGACTCCATCGGGAAGCATTTCAATCACCATACAAACAGGCGTAGAATACAGTTTGAATGGAACGACGTATCAATCTTCCAATATATTTTCAGGATTGGCACCAAATACTTATACTTTGTATGTAAGAAATACAGCGGATAATACTTGTGTAACCCCATCTTCAGCTGCGATTACGATTAATGCGATTCCAACTCCTCCGGTTGTACCAACAACGGCGAGTGTGATTCAGCCAACGTGTGCGACTCCATCGGGAAGCATTTCAATCACCACGCAATCTGGTGTAGAATACAGTTTGAATGGAACAACGTATCAAACTTCGAATGTATTTTCAGGATTGGCACCAAATACTTATACTTTGTATGTAAGAAATACAGCGGATAACACTTGTGTAACGCCATCTTCGGGTGCAGTCACAATTAATGCGATTCCAAATCCTCCGGTTGTACCAACAACGGCGAGTGTGATTCAACCAACGTGTGCGACTCCATCGGGAAGTATTTCAATTGCCACACAATCTGGAGTGGAATACAGTTTGAATGGAACAACGTATCAAACTTCGAATGTATTTTCAGGATTGGCATCAAATACTTATACTTTGTATGTAAGAAACACAGCGGATAATACATGTGTAACGCCATCTTCGGGTGCAATCACGATTAATGCGATTCCAACTCCTCCGGTTGCACCAACAACGGCGAGTGTGATTCAGCCAACTTGTGCGACTCCATCGGGAAGTATTTCAATTACCACACAAACAGGAGTAGAATACAGTTTGAATGGAACAACGTATCAATCTTCGAATGTATTTTCAGGATTGGCACCAAATAATTATACTTTGTATGTAAGAAATACAGCGGATAACACTTGTGTAACACCATCTTCAGCTGCGATTACGATTAATGCGATCAAGGTAATTCTTACGCCAACTGCTGAAAGTGTTGTTCAGCCTACATGTGCGACTCCATCGGGAAGCATTTCAATCACCACGCAATCTGGAGTGGAATACAGTTTGAATGGAACAACGTATCAAACTTCAAATACATTTTCAGGATTGGCAACAAATACTTATACTTTGTATGTACGAAATACAGCGGATAATACATGTGTAACACCATCTTCGGGTACAATCACAATTAATGCGATTCCAACTCCTCCTGTTGTTCCGACAACTTCAAGTGTCATACAACCAAGTTGTTCGACTCCATCGGGAAGCATTTCAATCACCACGCAATCTGGTGTAGAATACAGTTTGAATGGAACAACGTATCAAACTTCGAATGTATTTTCAGGATTGGCACCAAATACTTATACTTTGTATGTAAGAAATACAGCGGATAATACTTGTGTAACCCCATCTTCAGCTGCGATTACGATTAATGCGATTCCAACTCCTCCGATTGTTCCGACAACAACGAGTGTCATACAACCAACTTGTGCGACTCCATCGGGAAGTATTTCAATCACCACACAAACAGGAGTAGAATACAGTTTGAATGGAACAACGTATCAAACTTCGAATATATTTTCAGGATTGGCACCAAATACTTATACTTTATATGTAAGAAATACAGCGGATAACACTTGTGTAACGCCATCTTCGGGTGCAGTCACAATTAATGCGATTCCAACTCCTCCGGTTGTACCAACAACGGCTAGTGTGATTCAACCAACGTGTGCGACTCCATCGGGAAGCATTTCAATCACCACGCAATCTGTTGTAGAATACAGTTTGAATGGAACAACATATCAATCTTCAAATACATTTTCAGGATTGGCACCAAATACTTATACTTTGTATGTAAGAAACACAGCGGATAATACATGTGTAACGCCATCTTCGGGTGCAGTCACGATTAATGCGATTCCAAATCCTCCGGTTGTACCAACAACGGCGAATGTGATTCAGCCAACTTGCGCTAGTCCATCGGGAAGTATTTCAATCACCACACAATCTGGAGTGGAATACAGTTTGAATGGAACGACGTATCAATCTTCGAATGTATTTTCAGGATTGGCACCAAATACTTATACTTTGTATGTAAGAAATACAGCGGATAACACTTGTGTAACACCATCTTCAGCTGCGATTACGATTAATGCGATTCCAAATCCTCCGGTTGTTCCGACAACTTCAAGTGTTATACAACCAACTTGTTCGACTCCATCGGGAAGTATTTCAATCACCACTCAATCTGGTGTAGAATACAGTTTGAATGGAACAACGTATCAATCTTCGAATGTATTTTCAGGATTGGCACCAAATAATTATACTTTGTATGTAAGAAATACAGCGGATAATACTTGTGTAACGCCATCTTCTGGTGCAGTCACGATTAATGCAATACAAGTAATTCTTATACCAACTGCTGCAAGTGTAGTTCAGCCTACATGTGCCACTCCATCGGGAAGCATTTCAATCACCACACAAACAGGAGTGGAATACAGTTTGAATGGAACAACATATCAATCTTCGAATGTATTTTCAGGGTTGGCACCAAATAATTATACTTTGTATGTAAGAAGTACAGCAGATAATACTTGTTTGAAGTCATCGGCAACAATGATAACAATAAACGCAGTTCCAACTCCTCCGGTTGTTGCAACAACGGCTAGTGTAGTTCAGCCAACGTGTGCAGTACCGTCGGGAACAATTTCGATAACTCCTCAATCTGGAGTACAATATAGCTTGAATGGTACAACTTATCAAACATCAAATACTTTTACAGGATTGGCTCCCAATAATTATATATTATATGTGAGAAATAGTGCTGACAATACATGTTCCGTACAAAGTACAGGAAGTGTAACTGTTAATCCACTTCCTTTATTGCCATCAACACCAACTCTGGTGCGGGTTACGCAACCAACTTGTTTTGTACCTTCAGGAAGTATCGAGATTGCTACCCAAGCAAATGTTCAGTACAGTATAGGTAGTGGTTATCAAAACAGTGCTGTTTTTAATAATTTGGCTCCTGGAAAATATACAATGAGCGTACGATTTACAAATAGTATTGCGTGTATAACTCTAGGTTCTGAAACAATTATAAACGCTATTCCTCCACAAATTCAATTTGAAACCATAGCAGACTGTGAAAACAAAGAATATACTTTAACTGCTAATCCACTATTACGTTCATATGATCCAAACAATGTGTCTTATCAATGGAAAGATAAAGCAGGAAATTTAGTAGGTACTAATTCAAATGTGCTAAATGTAACTGATGTGATTGCGTCGAATCCAAGCGGACAAGTAGTTTTTCCAGTAACATATACGCTTACTGTCACTTCTTTAAACACCGGTTGTGAAACATCAAGTGATGTAATTGTTGAGTCTGTTTATTGTAACATGCAAAAAGGAATTTCTCCTGATGGAAATGGTTCGAATGACTTCTTCGATTTAAGATTGATGGATGTCAAGAAACTGGAAATCTTCAACAGATATGGCATTAAGGTTTACAGTCAGAATAATTATTCCGACCAATGGAATGGTCAGTCAACCAAAGGAGAAGATCTTCCAAGTGCTACCTATTATTATGTTATAGAATTCAATAGTGGTGAGCCCAAAACAGGTTGGATTTATCTGATCAGAGAAAAACAGTAATTAATATATTTATTAGTCCACAACTATTTTTAGTTGACTTATAAACAGAAAAAATACAGATATGAACAAAATACTATTGATGTCTCTTTTAACTCTCTTCACATGTATAGATGTAAAAGCGCAACAAAATCCACATTATACACAATATATGTATAATATGAATGTTATCAATCCGGCCTATGCAGGTTCAAAAGAGAGTGTTTCTTTTGGTCTTTTATACAGAAAACAATGGGTCAATATTGAAGATTCACCTGCTTCTTTTACTTTTTCAGGACATGCGCCAGCAGGAAAAAATGTTGGTATTGGTATCTCTTTCATATCAGATAAAATTGGACCGGTAACAGAGCAAAATGTATTTGGAGATTTCTCTTATACGTTGAAACTAGGCGATACACAACGATTGGCATTTGGTGTAAAAGGGGGAGTTTCTTTTCACAAAGTAGGACTTCGAGACATTCAATCGAGCCTGCCGGACCCATCGGAAGGTATCTTTGGAGAAGATATCAATGATACTTCATTAAATTTAGGAACAGGTTTGTTTTACTATACAGACAAATATTATGTAGCATTATCGCTTCCCAATATGATCAGATCAGCGCATTTAGATTATAATGGACGAGAATATGGCTCAGATGTATCACATTATTTCCTTACTGCAGGTTATGTTTTCGATGTTAATTATGAGCTTAAATTCAAGCCTTCTTTAATGTTGAAGTCAGCCTTTAATGTAACGCCTTCTTTAGATCTGTCAGCTAATTTTTTATATCAGGAAAAGTTCGAAATTGGAGCAACTTACAGGTTGCAAGACAGTTTTGGCGGAATGATAAATTTTGCAGTGACTCCTGAGTTAAGAATCGGATATGCATATGATCATATCGTCTCAGATTTAAAAGTAACTGCTCCTTCGTCACATGAATTTATATTGTTATATGATTTATTTGAATCGAAAAAAGTGTCCCGATCTCCTAGATTTTTCTAAAATTTAATTACTCAACGTAATGAAAAAAAATACAATATTACTGTTTTTTGTGCTAGCTAGTTTTTCACTTAGCGCACAAAACAAAGAGACTAAAAATGCTGATAAATTATTTGAAAGCTATGATTATGTTGAAGCTGCCCAAGAATATATCGCATTAGTCGAAAATGGGAATTCCGATACGTATGTGAGCAAGCAACTCGGAGATAGTTATTTTTATACGCACAATACTGTAGAATCTGAAAAATGGTATGCTAAAGCAATACAATCTCAGCAAGATGCGGAAACCTATTATAGATATGCTCAAATGTTAAAATCTAATGGCAAATATGCGGAATCAAATACTCAAATGAAAACGTTTGTCAATTTGATGCCTAATGATCAACGTGCCGTAGCATTTACTAACAATCCAAATTTCCTCTCGGATTTAAATGCTATAGAAAATCGATTTGAGGTAGATAGAATTTCAGTAAATTCAGAACAATCGGATTTTGGTGCCGTTCTTTATGGCGATGTGCTTTATTTTGCGAGTGCCAGAAATGAAAGCAGTAAAATGTATGGCTGGAATAATGAGCCGTATTTGGATATTTACCAGTCTACATATAATGCTGATGGAAGTTATGCTGAGCCAATTTCTACTAATGAATTAAATAGCAGGTTTCATGAAGGCCCGTTGACGATGACCAAAGATGGCACTGTTATTTACTTTTCAAGTGAAAGTTTCAAAGATAAATTATTTGAGAGAGATAAAGCACATAAGCTGAAGTTTGGTCAGGTTAATTTGTATAAAGCAGTTAAAGAAATCGGAAAATGGAGTTCTATAACTCCGTTGCCTTTCAACAGTAAAAGTTATTCTACCGGCAATCCATCCATCGATAGGGATGGTAAAGTGCTTTATTTTGCTTCGAATATGCCTGGATCTGTAGGAGGAACTGATATTTGGAAAGTAATGGTGAACGATGATGGAACATTTGGTACACCAGAAAATTTAGGAACTAAAATTAACACAGTTGGTGATGAAAATTTTCCTTTTGTAACTGATGATTCCATTTTGTACTTTTCATCAAATGGATTGACAGGTTTTGGCGGTTTAGACGTTTTTTCTATTGATTTAAAAAAAGATGCGGAACCATCCAATGTAGGAAAACCAGTGAATACGGAGAAAGATGATTTCGCTTTTAGTTTTAATACAGATAAAAATTTGGGATATGTGTCCAGTAACCGTTCAGGGAAAGATCATATTTACAGTGCGAGTCCAATCTGCAATGCTCAAATTTTAGTTGCAGTCAAAAATGCTATAACTGGAGAAATACTTGCCAATTCCAAAGTTGTAATTTTGGATGCTACTAAAACTATTTTAGAAACCCAAATGTCTGATAATAATGGGGAAGTTCTTTATAATGCAGAATGTAAAAAGCCATACACGATAGAAGTTTTTAAAGATGGTTATGTTACTAAATCATTTTCAGCGTCAAGTAAGCAAGGCAAAATAAGTTTTGAAGCTGCAATTGAGCCCATCGCTGTTATTATTACAGAAACAGAAATTATATTAAATCCTATTTATTTTAATTCTAATAAAAGTGATATTACGGAACGTGGTGCTGCAGAACTTGATAAATTAGTTTATGTAATGTCGCAAAATGATGCGCTCAAGATTAATGTTAAAGCGCACACTGATTCTAGAGGAACCGATGAATACAATGTAGATTTATCAAGCAGAAGAGCTAAATCAACTGTTGAGTATATTGTCTCAAAAGGAATTAATGTTGACAGGATATCAGGAAATGGATATGGAGAATCTGAGCCTAAAATTAATTGTCAAGATCAATGCACGGAATTAGAATATGCCTTAAACAGACGTTCCGAATTTATAATTTTAAAATAAATTACGTAGTTTAAACAATAAGAAACAGGATGCCCTTAAACATCCTGTTTTAGTTTAATATGACATTTTGTTTTTATCTAACCGTGGATTGTTTCTTGTTTGCCATAATTAGTGATAATCGAAGTTTCAAATTCAATCCATTCCTTCCAGCGTTTGTCTACATCTATATTGTCGGCATATTTTCGTGCAAATCCCAGAAAAGTAGTGTAATGACCAGCTTCGGAAATCATTAAATCTCTGTAAAAAGTAGCCAGTTCAACATCTTTTATGTTTTCTGATAAAACTTTAAACCGTTCACAACTTCTGGCTTCAATCATTGCCGAAAATAGCAATCGGTCACAAAGAGCATCTTTTCGGCTACCGTCTTTTTTCATGAATTTGAAAAGTTCATTTACATAATGGTCTTTTCTTTCCCTGCCTAAAGTCAGTCCTTTACTTTTTATTAAATTATGAACCAATTGCAAATGATCTAATTCTTCTTTTGCAATAATTAACATTTCCGTTACTAATTCTTCTAATTCAGAATTATAAGTAACTAAACTTATCGCATTGGAAGCAGCTTTTTGCTCACACCAAGCGTGATCCGTCAAGATTTCTTCTATATTTGATTCAACTATATTTACCCAACGCCGGTCTGTGGCTAATTTTAATCCTAACATAATAATGGAATTTATTTGCAACAAAATTAGTGTTTTATAATCTATTTTTGGTTCAAATGAGCGGATTGAACTCAAAATAGCATTATTTTGCATTTGAAATTTTATAATAATATGAATCAAGTTCAAAAGCTTTTAATTATTGGTTTTGTTTGGCCAGAACCTAATTCGTCTGCAGCGGGAGGAAGGATGATGCAATTGATTTCACTTTTTAAAGCGCAAGGTTTTAGCATTACTTTTGCTAGTCCTGCGCAAGACAGTGATTTTATGGTTGATTTACAAGAGTACAAAGTGGAGAAAAAATCAATAGCCCTTAATAATTCCAGTTTTGATGTTTTTATAAAAGAATTAAATCCCTCAATAGTTCTGTTTGATCGTTTTATGATGGAAGAACAATTTGGTTGGCGCGTTTCGGAAAATTGTCCGAATGCGTTACGATTGTTGGATACTGAAGATTTACATTGTCTGAGATTAGCTCGTCAGAAAGCGTTCAAAGAAAACCGTGCTTTTAACACAACTGATCTGTTTGTTGAAGAGGTAGCAAAAAGGGAAATAGCCAGTATTTTGCGGTGTGATCTGTCTTTTATGATTTCCGAATTTGAAATGGATCTATTAGAATCTGCATTTAAAATAGATAAAGCTTTACTGTATTATTTGCCTTTTTTATTGGAACCAATTGACGATATGCAATTACACGAGCTGCCGTCTTTTGAAGATAGGAAAGACTTTATTTTTATTGGAAATTTTCTTCATGAACCCAATTGGAATGCCGTTCAGTATCTTAAAGAAGCGATTTGGCCATTACTTAAAAAACAAGTTCCTGAAGCTTTTCTGAATATTTATGGTGCTTATCCCTCACAAAAAACATTACAATTGCACAATAATAAAGAAGGGTTTTTAATCATGGGACGCGCTACTGATGCGCAAGCGGTAGTGAAGGAAGCACGAGTTGTTTTGGCTCCTTTACGTTTTGGAGCTGGTATTAAAGGAAAATTATTAGAAGCGATGCAATGCGGAACACCAAGCGTAACGACGACGATTGGTGCTGAATCCATGCATGGTGATTTGGATTGGAACGGTTTTATTACGAATGATGTAACTAATTTTGTGGATGCGGCGGTGCTTTTATATCAGGACGAAGCAATTTGGCATAAAGCCCAACAAAATGGAATTACAATTATCAATCAACGATATTTTAAGGGTTTATTCGAGATCGACTTTAGGACTAAAATAGAATTTTTACGATTTAATTTACAGCAACATCGATTGAATAATTTTATGGGTTCGATGTTGCAACACCATACTTTAAAAAGCACCAAATATATGTCGCGTTGGATTGAGGAGAAAAACAAATAAAAAATCCCGTCAAGTTATAGAAACAAGACGGGATTGTATTTTAAAATCCGAGTCATTACGCAAGCATCGTAACTGGATTTTCTATGAATTGTTTCAATGTTTGTAAAAATTGAGCTCCAGTTGCACCATCAATTGTTCTGTGATCGCACGCTAAAGATAACATCATAGTATTTCCTACTACAATTTGACCGTCTTTTACAATCGGTTTTTCTACAATAGCTCCTACAGATAGGATAGCAGAATTGGGTTGGTTGATGATAGAATTAAATTCTGTAATACCAAACATTCCTAGATTAGAAACCGTAAAAGTACTTCCTTCCATTTCTGTAGGTAGTAATTTTTTGTTTTTAGCTCTTCCTGCAAGATCTCTTACGCTTCCGCCAATTTGAGATAAACTCATAGCATCTGTAAAACGTAATACAGGGACCACTAATCCGTCTTCAACAGCTACAGCAACTCCGATATTCACATGATAATTGATTAGAATTGAATCTTCTCTCCATTGTGAATTCACTTTTGGATGTTTTTTCAAAGCCATTGCACATGCTTTTATCACCAAATCGTTAAAAGATACTTTTGTATCTGGAAGACTGTTAATGACAACTCTTGATTTCATTGCTTCGTCCATTGCTACCTCTATTACTAAGTTGTAATGTGGAGCCGTGAATAAAGATTCTGCTAAACGTTTCGCAATGATTTTTCGCATTTGCGAATTCTTGATTTCTTCAGTGAAAATTTCTCCTGCCGGAACAAATGATTTTGCAGTAGCAACAGTTTCTGTTTTTGCTGGTGCAGTTGCAGTTGTCGGTGCCGTAGCAGCTGCAGTTTGTGGGGTGAAGTTTTCGATATCGCTTTTTACAATACGTCCGTTTTCACCAGAACCTTTTACTTGTGTCAATTGAATTCCTTTATCGCTAGCAATTTTCTTTGCCAATGGTGATGCTAAAATTCGTTGACCGTCAGTTGATGGTTCTTGAACGATTGGTTCTAGAGCTTTTTCTGTTGATGCAGCTTCATTTTCTTCTATTACAGCTGGAGCCGCTTGTGGCGCTCCGCCAGTTTTGTAGTTTTCAGCAATTCCGCCAATATCAGTTCCTGCGGGTCCAATGATTGCCAAAAGACTATCAACAGCTGCAGTATTACCTTCTTCAATTCCTACATATAATAAAGTTCCTTCGTTAAAAGATTCGAATTCCATCGTTGCTTTATCGGTTTCGATTTCAGCAAGAATATCGCCTTCAGCAACTGAATCACCTACTTTTTTCAGCCATGTTGCTACCGTTCCTTCCGTCATGGTATCGCTCAAACGAGGCATCGTGATGACTACAACTCCTTTTGGTAGTGAAGTTGCTGTGGGTGTGGCAGCATTTGTAGCTTCAGGAGTAGCAGCTTTTTCTTCGGTAACTTTTGTTTCCTCAGTTCCTTTTGTTTCTTCTTTTGCTGGAGCTGCATCAGCTGGTTTTCCTGCTAATAATGCCGAAATATCCTCGCCTTCAGTTCCTATAATAGCTAATAAAGAGTCTACCGGTGCAGTTTCGCCTGCAGGTATTCCTATATGTAAAAGTGTTCCTTCATTGAAAGACTCAAATTCCATTGTTGCTTTGTCAGTTTCAATTTCGGCAAGGATATCTCCTTCGCTTACTTTATCACCTACTTTTTTTAACCAAGTCGCTACCGTTCCTTCCGTCATCGTATCGCTCAAACGAGGCATTGTAATTATTGTTGCCATAATTGATTTATAGTTTATGAGGTAAAAATGGATAGTTCTCTTGTTCGTATACTACATCGTAAAGTTGTTGAATCGGTGGGTATTCAGATTCTTCAGCAAATTTCACACATTCTTCTACTAAAGCTTTTACCCTTTGATCGATAACTTCGATTTCCTCTTCTGTAGCGTACTTTTGATCTTTAATTACATCTAAAACTTGAGTAATCGGATCTATTTTTTTGTATTCTTCTACTTCTTCTTTCGAACGGTATAACTGTGCATCCGACATAGAGTGACCTCTATAGCGGTATGTTTTCATTTCAAGGAAAGTTGGTCCGTCTCCACGACGTGCTCTGTCAATTGCTTCAGTCATTGCTTCAGCAACTTTTACAGGGTTCATTCCATCCACAGGTCCGCAAGGCATTTCGTATCCTAAACCTAATTTCCAGATATCAGTATGATTGGCTGTTCTTTCTACAGAAGTTCCCATTGCATACCCGTTATTTTCAACAATAAAAACAACTGGAAGTTTCCACAACATAGCCATGTTGAAAGCCTCATGTAAAGATCCTTGACGTGCTGCTCCATCACCAAAATAAGTCATAGTAACACCGCCAGTTTCAAAATATTTATCGGCAAAAGCTAATCCTGCACCTACAGGAATTTGACCTCCTACAATTCCGTGACCACCATAAAAACGGTGCTCTTTTGAAAAGATATGCATGGAACCACCCATCCCTTTTGAAGTTCCGGTAACTTTTCCTAAAAGTTCTGCCATTACGCGTCTAGGATCAACTCCCATTCCTATTGGCTGAACGTGATTTCTGTAAGCAGTAATCATTTTGTCTTTTGTCAAGTCCATAGCGTGCAATGCACCCGCTAATACTGCCTCTTGACCATTGTATAAATGTAGAAAACCTCTAACTTTTTGTTGGATGTATAATGCTGCAAGTTTGTCCTCAAACTTTCTCCAAAGCAGCATATCTTCATACCACTTTAAATATACTTCTTTTGTAACTTCTTTCATCTGAATTTTTCTTTTGCTAAAGTGTTATTGTATTATCAATTTGTACTATAACGCAAAATAGTTTCCTCCCACAAATTTGCGAAATGCAAAAATAAGACATTCCAAGTAAGAACTAAAATTTAATAGGCAATTTTTGGAATTTTTACAAGAATTTTTTATCGAACATAAATGGGAGTAAATTTTTCAGCGATTCTGATTTGTAAATTGCACCTATTTCTCCCATAAAATAGATTTCTATTGGGGTCTCTTGTCGTATTTCATATTCTGCGATTGATTGTCTGCAAGAACCGCAAGGTGGTATTGGAGCTGTAGTTTGGTTTGTATCCGAAGCAGCGGTAATTGCCATTTTTAAAACCTTAGCATCAGGATACTTGGCGCCGGCATAAAATATGGCGACACGTTCTGCACAAAGTCCGGAAGGATATGCTGCATTTTCTTGGTTGGAGCCTATTACAATTTTACCGTTGTCTAAAACCAATGCAACACCAACTCTGAATTTTGAATAAGGTGAATACGCATTTTTTCTTACTGCCACGGCTTGTTCCATCAAATCCTGAACATCATTTGGTAAATCAGTGGTGGAATCAAATACTTTAAATTGTGTTGTAATTGTTATTTCTTTCATGCTTTTTAAGGAAAAAAAATCCAAATTTCATCTCGAAGCCTCGGATTGAAATTTGGATTGTTAATTATGATTTAATTCAAATTTAATATTCGTCATACTTTTCGCCAAAATTGAATGTTAGTGAAAAACGAAGGGTATTTTCTAATGGATTTTTTACTTTAGACGCTGAAAATAAATAAGAAACATCTACTTTGACTACGTTGTATTTGAAACCTGCCCCAAGGGAGAAAAATTGTCGAGCACCTTTCACAGGACTTTCGTGAAAGTAACCCAAACGCATCGCAAAGGAATCTTGGTACAAATATTCTGCTCCTACAGCATAAGTAACTTCTTTTGCTTCTTCACCAAATCCATCAGGAGCATCACCAAATGATTTGAAAACGCCTGATGTCCAGCCGATAGATCGGTAATCATCATTGTTTTGATTGCGCTCTTCGGATGTTACGGTTCCGTCTCCGTTTAAATCTGGATCTTGTGGTGTTGGAACTAATAATTTATTAAATTCAACATTTAAGGCAACCTTATTATAGTCATCTAAAATAAAATCGAAACCAGTTCCTATTTTTAAATTAGCAGGGATGAAGTTATTGTTAAAATCATCATTGTCATAACTAATCTTTGGACCTAAATTTTGAATGTTAAACCCCGCTCTCCATCTTCCGTTAAATTCGTTATACGCTATTTCTTCCGACTGGTAAAAACCAGCAACATCAACCGCAAATGTACTTGCTGATGAGGCGTCGTTATTATCAGAAGCTACTTTTAAATTTGAATTTATAAAGCGCCCCGCGATAGCCATAGAAAATTTCTCGCTCAATTTTAAGGAATAAGAACCATCGATGGCGAATTCATTTGGAGAAACTAATCTTGGAGTTTCGTTTGGATCGCCAGTTTCGCGTAATTCAATTTCACCTAAACCAAAGTAACGCAGGCTTCCTGCAAAAGCACTTCGGTCATTTAATTTTTGATAATAGGTTAATTGTCCTAATGAAATGTCATTCACTAAATCAGTAAGGTAAGGTGTATAGCTGATCGAGAATCCTTGTGCATCAGTTGCAAACGCATATTTTGCCGGATTCCATTGTTGAGAAAAAGCATCTGCAGAAGTTGCAACCCCAATATCAGCCATACCTGCTGCTCTTGCATCAGCTGTGACTAGTAAAAAAGGAACCCCCGGATTTATTACTCTGTCTTGCGCGTTAGCAGAAGGAATTATAAATAAAAGGATAAAAAGCGGTATTATTTTTCTCATTTTAATGCAATATTTATTGAACAAATATAGTATAATATTAAAGTATTACAAGTTTTTCAAATTTTTCAGATTTCTTGTTGGTCAAGCTGGATTTTACAGTGAGTTTGTACACATAAACTCCTTTTCCTATTCGGTCGCCAAAATCATCTTTACCGTTCCAAGTTATTTCTTTGGATAAAAAGCCTTCCGTTGTGATGATTTGATTTTTTGTCCAAACTATTTTCCCTGTTATTGTCATTACTTGAATCTGAACTTCTAATGGCTCATATGGTCTATTGTGGGTAAACCAAAACTCAGTGTAACTAACGAAAGGATTGGGATAATTTAGAACATGTGACAATGTTATCGTTTCATCACCCACTACAATAAATTGTATTTCCGCAGTTATGGGGTTGTTGTACACATCCCATGCTTTGAATGTTATCGTGTGTAATCCAGGAGCTAAATTTCGCAATGGAAACCGGAGTGTTCCACTTGTAAAATCATCCAGATTTGTTTGATAATAATCATTTATCACAAAAGGATTGCTCACATCTCCATCTAAAACGGCAACAATATCATGACCTATTCCACTGGCTGTATTGATGCCGTTTTCATCTTCGAGATGTGCAACCAGAAAGGGAGATTCATTTGTTATGCCTCCGGAAACAAAAGTTTCATCGTTCATATATAACTTAACTCTTGGACTAATATTGTCTGCTGTAGCGTTTTCGTTTATTCCGCCTATTTTAATGCTGGAGTCGAAACCAGTTTCATTTTGAAACAGCTGATTTTTTTTAGCATAAAAACTAATTCTTCCGTTTGCCAATGGTACTCTGATATCTCTTGGCACAACAAAACTAAATTCAAATTGGCCATTAGTAACTGATGCGTTTCCCCTGAATATCGTTTCTCCTAAAACATTAAAGTTAATCACTGGACTGTTTCCATCATTATTATAGGTAGCTCTGGAAACTGTTTTGTCAAAAATAGTAGTGGAAACTTCGCCATTATAATTGGTCAATGGATTATTATTTTCATCAGTAACTTCTCCTGTCAATTTGATTTTTGCCAATGATTTGAAGTCGTCGATAGTTTGGTTAACGGGAACGTCATTTACCTTCGTCAATCTGATTTTTGGTTTGGCTACCGCAAGCATTATGGCTGGGTCACCAATGTAAAAAACAACATTGGTCGCTGAATTTGGATTGCTGTTTTTGGAAATTCTCAACGCTTCTGCGATTGATGTGTATTGGTTTGAACCATACGACAATAGATTTTTGGTCAAAGCATCATTGAAGTTTTCTGCGCTAAACTGACCAATGGAGCGTATTGTGGTAATCATTGCAATTGCTCCTCCTTTTGGGTTCCAATAGGTGTATTCGCCAGCTGTAGGTCTAAACGGATTGTCAAAACGCGAGAACTCACACGTAATGGTTATAAACAAAGGATATTTGAATTGATTACTCAAGTTTTGTCCATCTAATTTTTCCCAAATTCGTTCTGCAGATAAGCCGTCTTCACCACCATGTCCCAAATAATTAAATACCAGAGCACCTTTTTCGAAAGCATTAAAAAAATCAGTTCGAGCTTTCGGGTATCTGGAACCTCCTGCAGAGGCTTCTTGAGCGTAAGCATCTAAAAAAATTTTATTCACATTCAAGAACTCTTTTTGAGAAGCAATGGTGTTTGCAAGACTATTTTGTCTGCTTTGCAAACTGGCATCTGAAGGAATATCGGAGTCATCAGAAACGAGGACAAAGTTGTTTCTCCAGCTGCCGTAAGATTTTAAATCATGGTATTCAATTACTTTATTGACCATCTCATCAGCCTGTTTGGTGTCATTTACCAGCATTCTTCCTACCGCAATATCGATTCCGCCAAAATAAGAAACTATATTTCCTTCCGATGGATCCATTAATCCAAAAAAATCATCGGAGGCAAAAGAGGATTCGCCGTTAGTGTTACTGTTTAAGGAATGGTATATAGGTACAACGTTCGTATTGTTTATGATCCGGTTTTTGAAATCGTAGGAGGCATCGCCAAATAGGTTGATAAATCGTACTCTTTTTTCCGGTGTTGAAGCATTTTCATAAATGTACTTAATACAGTTTCTTATGGCGGCAACGTCTTGTTTTCCGGAAGAAAACTCTTGATAGATCAATTCTAATGGAATTACTTTTACGCTTAAATTAGAATACGTACGATGAAAGCTGGCTAATTTCTCCGCTTGTGAGGTTAAAAAAGAGGGGGAAATAATTACGTAATCAATATCTTGAAACTGACCTTGGCTGTTTTTAAAAAGTGTGCCTTTCAGGTTTTGATTCGCAATTTTTGCTTTGCTGTCTTTTAGTGGTGTATAATAATCCGCTGGATCTAATGCGATGTATTTTCTCAGTTCACCAAGATCTGCTTTAAAACTAACGGTGTTCGCATTAGAATTCACCACATTTTTGATGCTATAAATGTCTGTAACATCCCAAATTTGAGAAATTCCCGTTGCATTTGAAACCTCATAATTTACAATTCCAAGATTTGAAACAGATTGATCGTATTGAAAATGAAATTGTTTTCCGTAGCCTAAAAGTTTTCTTTTGGCGATAAGCCTAATATTGTCCAAGAAACCTTTGGAGCCTGGAACGCCATTGTTATTGTATTTTAATTTTATTTTGATGTTTTCCGCTCCACTGAAATTGCTGTTATTCGGTAAAAACCCAACGATAAATTCGGTTCCTGAATTGCTTTTTAACGCTGGAAATGAAATGATGCCAGCCGCATTTCCATTTGCGGTAACATTAAAAGAGGTTAGCGTAAAAGCGGCTGCGGCGGCTGTCAGCATGATTTTTACAGGGGCTGAGGAATCGAAATTTGGAAAAACAAAATCAAATTCCTGCTCATTCTTTACCTCAAATGATTCGCCAAACCATTGACGACCCAAACGGGCGATATTTACAAGATCCTCTTCATGGAACTGATAATCGTCAAAAGAAGTTAAGGTCAGAGTGCTGTTTCCGGTAGGTTGTGTCAAAGGTGCGATTCTTTTTCCATCGGAGCCTTGTACAGTTATGTAGTAATAAGATTTTTTATCATACAAATTTAAGTGCGTTCTGCTTTCCTGATTCCAATTGTCAACTCCTTCGCCATAAAAAAGGATGTAATCTTCATTATTGAAAACTCCGTCACTTTCACCGTTAATTTGAATAGCATTTTCGATCAAATCCTTTGGGTAAAAAATGTTATTAGAAAGTGGCAGCATTCGACCTCCATTACCATATATTTTTATTTTCCTTGGGTCAACAGCACTAACATCTAGTCCCAGTTGTTGTAAAAAGCTTTTGGAGAGTTTGTAAACTCCTGATTTTTCGACATAAAATTGAAACCAATTACCGGTTGCCAATACTGAATTAGAAATGGTGTTAGCGGTTTTGCTGGATTGGGGGATTCTGGAGGTGTTGTTTTCGATTTCATACGAAAAGGATTTAATTCGTTTGAATCCAAAATCGTCCTTAATTATAGGTGAAAGGGTAATAAATGCTTCTTTAAAATCTCTTGAATTAGAAACTTGCAGACTTGCATTTGTTGTTTTTAAAATGTTTTCGGAAGATAAGTCGCCAAGCTGAGAAAAAGTCATTGGCTCATAAATGACATTTGTAATCTGCACCTTTGCTTCGTCAAAAGTTACGGACTGTTTTACGTTTAAAGTGAAAACAAGCGTTTTGTTGGAAGCATCATAATGAAAACTGTTTCCTATAAATTGAGGAATAATAACCTTAAAATCACCATAAGACATTTCTTTTTTTTCAATCCATTCAAGGGTAACATCACCTTTAATTTGAGCCAAAGAAACTATCGGAATTAGGGCTAAAATAGCCAAAAGTATTTTTCTCATTGTTTTTTTAACGTGATTAATAGCGCGTTATTACTAATCAGTAAAAATAAATCATTTCGTGTAATTGTAAATAATAAATATTATAAATTTGCGTTAGGATAGATAATTTAATGTTAAAGTTAGATTTATAAATTTATTAAAAAAGTTAGATGCTGATTAATTGTTAATTATTATATTGCGGCACTAAAATTATTACCCACTAAAGAGTATGAAAGCAAACAGAATTATGGGCTTACAGGTGTTACTATCAATCATTTTGATTGCGGGTTTCTCCAGTTGCAGTAAAAAATCCAGCTCAAAGAACACTTCAAGAGCGACGGGTTGGAACATGGACAGTAAAAAAGGCTCAAGCAAGAAAAAGCAAGAAGCAGGACCAGGTTTGGTTTTTGTTGAAGGTGGAACGTTTACAATGGGTAAAGTGCAGGATGATGTTATGCATGATTGGAATAATACACCAACACAGCAACACGTTCAGTCATTCTATATGGATGAAACTGAGGTGACCAATTCAATGTATTTAGATTATTTAGATTGGTTGAAAAGTGTTTATCCGCCAACAGAGGAAAATTACAAAAATATATATGAAGGTGCTTCACCAGATACTTTAGTTTGGAGAAATAGATTGGGTTATAATGAAACGATGACCAATAACTACTTGAGACACCCGTCTTATGCTGAATATCCGGTTGTTGGAGTTAATTGGATTCAAGCGGTAGAATTTAGTAATTGGAGAACGCAACGTGTAAATGAAGCGCTTTTAGAAAAAAACGGATACTTAAAAAAGAATGCAAAAACGCTTGATGTAACTGCTGAGAGTAATTTTGATACTGAAACCTACTTAAATTCACCTACTTCAGCTTATGGAGGAAATGAAGAGATCGTATTAAAAGGAGGAAAAGGAGCGAAGAAAACTCCTAAAGCTGGAAAAAACGGAACTGTTGCTGAAGCAAAAAATGTATATGCACAACGTTCTTCAGGAATTCTTTTGCCCGAGTATAGATTGCCAACTGAAGCAGAATGGGAGTACGCAGCTGCTGCAGATGTAGGTCAAAGAGAATATAACATCTATAAAGGACAGAAAAAATATCCTTGGTCAGGTGGATACACCCGTTCAGGAAAAAGACAAAGTCAAGGAGATCAATTGGCCAATTTCAAACAAGGTAATGGTGATTATGGTGGAATCGCGGGCTGGTCTGATGATGGTGCTGATATAACAAATGAAGTTAAAAAATATCCGGCTAATGATTTTGGATTGTATGACATGGCAGGAAACGTAGCAGAATGGGTACAAGATGTTTACAGACCTATTGTTGATAATGAAGCCAATGATTTTAACTATTTTAGAGGAAATCAATACACTAAGAACAAAATTGGTTCTGATGGAAAAGTGGAGATTGTTACCAAAGACAACATGAAGTACGATACGTTAAGTAATGGTAGAATTGTTGCCAGAAACTTTCCAGGTCAGATTGCTCAAGTTCCAGTTGATGAACAAGAAACGTATTTAAGACAGAATTTTGATAAAAGCGACAACGTAAATTATAGAGATGGTGACAAACAATCTACCAGATATTATAATTTTGGAGATGCTGAATCTGACGATGATAAAACAAAATCAGAGAAAACAATGTACAATTCTCCTAAACACAATGTTACAACAGACAGTTTAGGTAAAATGGTTAGAAAGTACGACAGATCTAGCAAAAGAACTACATTGATAAATGATGAATCTCGAGTGTATAAAGGTGGTTCTTGGAGAGATAGAGCGTATTGGTTAGATCCTGCACAAAGAAGGTATTTTCCGCAAGATATGGCTACAGATTATATTGGTTTTAGATGTGCTATGTCAAGAGTAGGACCAAAAGCAGATAAGAAAAGATCACCAAGAAATTAAATTATTAATATATAATAAAAATAAAAGCCCTTTGATTAGGGCTTTTATTTTTTTAAAATCATTATAAATGGATATCAAGTACATTCATAATTTGTTTTTAAAATGTAGTTCAGTTTCGATCGATACACGTAAAATTGAGCCAAACTCATTATTTGTTGCTATAAAAGGAGATCGGTTTGATGCTAATACATTTACAAAAGAAGCATTAAAAAAAGGTGCTTCTTATGTTATAATTGATGACGAATCGTATCGCATTGATCACAGAACAATTTTAGTTGAAGACAGTTTGGTTGCACTACAGGAATTAGCAAAATTTCATCGTGATTATCTAAAATTGCCTATAATTGCTCTTACGGGAAGTAATGGAAAAACGACTACTAAAGAGCTTATCAATGCCGTGCTTTCTAAAAAGTATAAAACGAAAGCGACCATTGGGAACCTCAATAACCATATTGGAGTTCCGTTGACATTGCTTTCTTTCACTTCAGAAACTGAAATTGGAATAGTTGAAATGGGAGCGAATCACAAAAAAGAAATTGAATTCCTTTGTGAATTAGCAAAACCGGATTACGGTTACATTACTAATTTTGGCAAAGCTCATTTAGAGGGTTTTGGTGGTATTGAAGGGGTGATTGAAGGGAAAAGTGAAATGTATCAATACCTTTCGGCCCATGATAAGAGTGCTTTCATTAATTTGGAAGACCCAATTCAAGTTGAAAAGTCAATTGCGTTAAAAACGTATTCTTTTGGTATAAATAAAGCGAATGTGGATGTTAATATTTTATCAGTTAAAGCGAATCCGTTTGTTGAGATAGGTTATTCCGGGCTTACAATACGATCCCATTTAATAGGGTTGTATAATGCAAATAACATTAACGCAGCGGTAACTATAGGAAAATATTTTGGAGTTGCTGATAGTGAAATAAAATCGGCCTTGGAAAATTATATTCCTGAAAATAATAGATCACAATTGGTGCAAAAAGGCTCAAATCAGATTATACTGGATGCTTACAATGCAAATCCAAGTAGTATGAAAGTAGCAATTGAGAATTTTCTACAATTAGAGAATTCTGATAAGATAATGATTTTGGGAGACATGTTTGAGCTTGGAGAGGAAAGTATACAAGAGCATGAAGCAATTGTTGCGATGTTGTCAAACGATGAAAATGTAAAATGTTACTTTATTGGCTTAGCATTTTACAAAAATACAATAGAGAAAGATAATTTTTGGTTCTATGATACTTTTGAAAGTTTTTCAAATGATTTTTCAGAAACGAAATTAAGTAATTCTACAATTTTAATAAAAGGTTCACGAGGAATGGCATTAGAGCGAACCTTGGAGTTTATTGAGTAGTTACTGTCAAATAATTTAGAAAAAAATATTGACTTTACATGTATTTCCAACCGGAGCTGTAGTTATGGTATTTAAATTGGAAAAATAGATTTGTTAGATGGGATTTAATTTGGTTGTGCTTTATCAAAGACCGTCAATCAAATTCTTTTTCAATATTGATAAATAAGAATTAAGAAAAATCTTTAATCATGGAGATTAGCTTTTAATATTCCATTAATGGTTTCTTCGGTAGATTTTCCGACGAATAAGACAATAAATTAGTTCAGAGGCATGTCAGCTAATATAGCTTGAAAAAAGTAAGATACTTTTTTCTCATATTCCATTTCTAGGTTTTTTGTGGCTCTTGTAAAACTTTCAACTCCATTAATAAAACCATTAGCAATTTCTTCTCGCAAAACTAGAACTTCAGAAAAATAGTGCCAGTTTCTTCCTCCAATTAGGGCGCACTTCATACCTAAATTGAATACTATACTATTAGAACATCAGTGGCTGTAAATTTAATTCCGAAAGGTTTATCCATTTTTTGTGCCGTATTAGTATTCTAAGAAGCGGCAACTAATAAAATTGTTGGAAAACAATCATGAATTATTTTATAATCTGCGTGGGAATGCGATTGTGATTCCAGTCCTAGTCCAATAATTAATTAAATGATTTTTTTAGCTGTAATTCACTATAAATATGTTTTTTAATCGAATGGATTTGTTTCTTTGTCCAATATTTTTATCTTAAGGTAAAAATAATGAATGATGCGTTTTTAAAATCAAATGTTCCTTAACTTTCTTAAGAAAAGTGAATTAAATCGTGAGACTAAAAATTATATTTTAATGACTAGAAAATAAGCAGATGTTAAAAAATATTTTAGATAATAAGGAATTATACCAACCGGGTTTGTCGATAGATTGTGTGATTTTTGGATTTCATGACAATCAGCTCAAAGTGTTGTTAATAAAAACAAAGTATAGTGATAAATGGGCTTTGCCCGGGGGGTTTGTGCCTATAAATGAAGATATTGATCAGGCTGCAGTAACTGTTTTAAATTGTAGAACTGGATTGAAAGGAATTTTTCTGAGGCAGTTTTCGACATTTGGCGCGGCCAGACGGACCAATATTGTTACCAGTAATTCAGTACTGGAATTTTACGGAATACCTTTAGACGAAGGGAAATGGTATGCTAGCCGTTTTGTAACGGTTGGTTATTATGCCTTAGTCGATTTTTTGCAAACAATTCCGCAGCCTTTAGATAATAACGAAATTGTAGAGTGGATTGATCATAATGCGGTGCCAGAATTGATTTTAGATCACAGACAAATTCTGGATACAGCATTGAAAACCCTTCGTATGGAGTTAAATTTAATGCCGGTAGGATATAATTTACTCCCCGAAAAATTTACGATTCCGGAATTACAAAAATTATATGAAACCATTTTAGGAAGAAAACTCGACCGTAGAAATTTTCTACGTAAGATAACGGCAATCGGGATTTTAACAAAGCTGGATGAGAAGAAAAGTAATGTAGCTCATAAAGCGCCAAATTTATATAATTTCGATAAAAAAAAATACGAAGAAGTAGTTAAGAACGGATTGACCCAAGGTTGGTAATTTAAAAAAAAATATAAAAAAACTCCATTATTTCTAATGGAGTTTTTTGTATATCGCTATTTTTTTCTTGTTGAGGTTATCTAATCTTTTTGCACAACCCGCAACTTTTAAACTTAGTCCTATTTTAGGATGGGACAATATTAGACAAAAAAAACTCCATTATTTCTAATGGAGTTTTTTGTGGGCGATGAGGGGTTCGAACCCCCGACCCCCTCGGTGTAAACGAGGTGCTCTGAACCAGCTGAGCTAATCGCCCTAATGCAATGTTAGTTACTTTCGTTTTCGTTATTGCGTGTGCAAATATACGCCACTTTTCTAGAATTGCAAGTAAAAACCAAAAAAAATTATAAAATTTCTGCAACTACAAAGGTGCTTCCGCCAATGTATATAAAATCAGATTTCCCAGCCTTTTCAATTGCTTTGTTATAAGCTTCTGAAACAGAATTGTATACTTCTCCTGTTAATTCAAAAGCTGCTGCTTTTTGTTTTAGAATTACCGCATTTAGTCCGCGAGGAATATTGGGTTTGCAAAAATAATACTTGGCTTTTTTTGGGAATAAAGGTAGAATTTCATCTAAATCTTTGTCGTTTACTACTCCTAAAACGATATGTAGATCATCAAATTCTTCTTTTTGTATTTGTTTTAAAACAATTTCTAATCCGTTTTTGTTGTGTGCGGTATCGCAAATAACTTTTGGAAATTCATTTATCTGTTGCCATCTCCCTTGAAGTTCTGTGTTTCTTACAACTTGTAATAATCCGGATTTTATGTTTTCTGAAGTAATTATAAATTCCTTTTGGGCATTTAAAACAGCAATAGTCTGCAAAACTGTTTTCTTATTGAAGATCTGATAATCACCAATTAAATCAGAAGGATAGGTTTCTAAAATTAAATCAGAAGCAAAATATATTTTCGAGTTGCATTCTGTAGCTTTATCCAGAAAAACTGGTTTGGTCTCAGGTGTGTATTCGCCAATTACTACTGGAATATTAGGTTTTATAATGCCCGCTTTTTCAAATGCGATGGCATCAAGTGTGTTGCCCAAAAACTGGATGTGATCCAACCCTATATTTGTTATTATTGAAACGAGAGGGGTAATGACATTGGTTGCATCCAGTCTTCCGCCCATTCCTACTTCAATAACGGCGATGTCTATTTTTTCTTTATAAAAATAATCAAAAGCCAATCCAACGGTCATTTCAAAAAAACTCATGTCATTGGATTCAAAAAAACTTTTGTGTTTATTGATGAAATTAGTAACGAATTCTTCAGAAATATCTTTTCCGTTAATTTTAATGCGTTCTCGAAAATCTTTTAGATGTGGGGAAGTGTATAACCCAACTTTATAACCCGCTTCTTGAAGTATGGATGCCAACATGTGTGAGGTCGAGCCTTTTCCATTAGTTCCCGCAACATGAATACACTTAATTTTCTCCTGTGGATTTTCAAGGTGTGCTAAGAGTAAATGCGTGTTGGTTAAATCTTTTTTGTAGGCCGAAGCGCCCTGAAGCTGGTACATCGGGAGCTGATTAAACATCCAATTTGTGGTTTCCTGATAATTCATTTTTGTAATAAAATAGGGTTGTTTAAAATATTTTTCGATTTTTTTAGTTTAATAGTACATCGAAAAGTATCTTTAGTGCAAAATTGAAATAATTTTTAGAATTAATGATTGAAATACAATAATATTATATGTTTAGTTTTATACAATTACAGGCTGACACCATTACCAACGCTGCTTCAAACGTAGTTATCGAAAAAATTGCTCCAAATACCGAAATATCTACTTTAGGATTTCTTTTGAAAGGCGGTGTGTGGTTGATCCCAATTGGGATTTTATTATTTTACACTTTTTATTTGATCATTGAACGCTATTTGTATGTCAGTAAAGCATCTAAAATTGATACTCTTTTGATGCGTGATGTACGCGATAATTTAAATTCCGGAAATCTTGATTTGGCTCGATCTATTGCAGAACGAAATAGTAGTGCCTCAGGCAATATTATCAAGGAAGGAATTTTGGTTATTGGCAGACCTATTATCGAAATTGAATCCAATATGGATCGTGCTGCCGATATCGAAATTGGAGAAATGGAAAAGCATCTAGGCCATCTGGGACTTATTGCCGGAATTGCGCCCACGTTAGGGTTTATTGGAACAATCTCAGGAGTTATAAAAATATTTTACAGCATTTCGGTAACTGAAAATATTAGTATCGGTAATATTTCCGGAGGATTGTATGAAAAAATGATCAGTAGTGGTGCTGGATTAATTGTTGGAATTATCGCCTACAGCGGGTATCATTTATTAAACGGCAAGATTGATAATTTTGCTTTAAAAATTCAAAAACAAATATTAGAGTTTGTAAATATTATTCAAAGATCGTAACATGTCTATAAAACGTAAAAGAAGATTTCATGCCGAGGTCGCGACTTCTTCATTAAGTGATATTATGTTTTTTCTGTTGTTGTTTTTCTTGATTATATCAACCTTGGCTAATCCTAATGTTATCAAGATGACGTTGCCAAAAGCACAATCCAACGAGAAGACAAACAAGCAATACATTAGCTTATCCGTTACTGAGGATAAAAAATTCTACATCGACAAACAGCCTGTTTCATTTGAAGAACTAGAAACTACGCTGATGTCTAAAATGAATACAGAGAAGGATCAAACGGTTATTGTTCGCATTCCATTTAATTTGCAAGTACAAGACTTAGTCGATGTACTGCAAATAGGAGTGAAGAACAATCTGAAGTTTGTGATTGCTACCAGTCCCAAGTAAGGCATAGCTTGTTTTTACGAAGCAATTCTTTATTTGGGCGTGACCACAATAGGAAAAGGGGCTAATCAACTTTATGCTGATTAGCCCCTTTTCATATTGCGGTCGGGCTATCCGCAGTACTTCGGTACTTGCTGCTATCCCTCACGCAGATTCGTGATCTGCCAGATTATTTGCGATGACAAGAATAGTTACTTTTTACAAAAAACTACTACTCCTAATTGTTTTAATTCAAATTGAAATTATAAACAATCTTTCCCACTTGTTTTTCTGGTGCATCGTTGCTGGCGTCCCATTTCGTGTTCATTGCGGCGATTCGGGCTTGGTCTAGTAAACATTTTGCTGTATTAGTGGTTCCTTTTACACCGGCAACAGCATTCACAGTCCTTCCGGTTCGATCTACCGAAACTTCAACAACAACTTTTCCTTGTTCATTACACGTGTATTTCGGTGCGGGTTTAGAAACTGCTTTTCTGTTTCCTAACGAATATCCAACTCCGCCGCCAGAACCACTCCCTGTTCCGCCGCCGCTTCCGGAGCCATAGCCGCTTCCAGTTCCTATTCCGGTTCCAGTGCCGTTTCCTCCACCTGTTCCTCCACCAGAACCACCTGTTCCATAATAACCGTTAGAACTTAAGCTTCCATTAGATTTTCCTTTGTTTCCAGCTGTTTTATCATCTCCATCACCGCCTTTATTGGATCCTTTCATGATGCTGGATAAAGCATCATTGGTATTGTTAGAAACTTTAGGTTTTACAACCACGGGTTTTGTTTCTTCTTTTACGACCACTGTTGGTTTTTTAGTCTTTTCTTTCGTCGGAATCACGACACTTTCCTCGCTGCTGTTTTCTTGAGATAAAATAGCTTCGTCCGGAGTTGATTTTGCAGGCGTTTGTCTGGTTTGGTTTTTTACTTCTAAAATTTCACTCTTATAATCTGCTCCAGAACCGAAATCGCTGTCGCCAAAATTCACCGTAACGCCACCGCCACCGCCGCCACCGGCAAGTTCATCCATGTTTGCGGGAGGCCAAAATCGGATGAAAAATAAAATTAACAACATTGTCGCATACAAAAGAATGGATATTGCTAAGGATTTCTTTTGATCTGATGAAATGGTGGAACTCATTTGTATTTTAAATTTTAAAAAGTGTATTACTAAAAAACGTTGAAAAGTACTAAAAATTGTTAAGAGTAAAAAGCTACTGCCAGAATATAAATAAGATCGCTTTCGCTTAAAACTAAAAATAAGAAAAGGGATTAAATAGACTATAAAATCTGCTTAATCCCAGTTCCGATAAATATTAAAGAATAATCCGTTGGGTAATATTAATAAAAATTTAAATTAATTTTAAATAAAAAAATTGAACTACATAGAAACATAGAAAAAAAAAGTCAGATAGCCCAATTCTTGGTTTCACCTAGCTATGGTTTTTACTAAAAAAGTGAAACGCCTTTGATAATGTGAAAATCTATGTTTCTATATGGTTAGAAATTTAAACAAATTGAATTACACCCATCGGGTTAAAGAATCCTATTTTAATTTAAGTAAGCTGCTTTAGTGCAATTTCAAAAGCAGTGGCGCTAATATTAGTTTTACTTGGATTTAAAGCATGCGCTTTTTCGATTGCTTTTTTGATGATTTCTGATGTGTCTTGGAAAATAGCTTCATCCGTCATTTGCACTTTCTTTTCCATGAAATAGGCAAAAACACGCGCCATCCCACAATTAGAAATAAAGTCAGGAATTAAACTTACTTTATGATCTACATCTTCCATAATTGGACCGAAAAATATTGCTGCGTCGGCAAAAGGTACATTCGCACCACATGAAATTACTTCAAGACCATTTGCAATTAAGCTGTCAATTTGTGATTGAGTGACCAATCGGGAAGCGGCACACGGAGTGAATATTTCAGCACCGATTGTCCATATTTTTTGATTGATTTCTTCAAACGGAATCATGTTTTCGGCAACCAGTTTGTTTCCGTCTTTGGCTATAAATAAAGCTCTAATTTCTTCGAAAGAGAATCCTTCTTCATTTATTAATCCACCATCTCTGTCGATAATACCAATTACTTTAGCACCCATCTCGGCTAAGTAAAATGCGGCAGCTGACCCTACGTTTCCAAAACCTTGAACGATTGCTTTCTTTCCCTTTACATCTCCACCATAAATCTTGTAATAATTACGAACGGCTTCAGCAACACCATAACCGGTAATCATATCGGCAACAGTATATTTTTTGGAAACATCAGGTGAGAATTTTGGATTTTCAATCACCTTCACCACACCTTGACGCAATTGCCCTATTCTGTTGATTTTATCTGCTTCGGTCGGTTTGAAATGTCCGTTAAAAACACCTTCTTGGGGATGCCAAACGCCACATTCCTCCGTCATAGGAATTACTTCGTGAATTTCATCTACATTCAAATCACCGCCAGTTCCATAGTAACTTTTCAATAAAGGAGAGACGGCTTTATACCAGCGTTGTAAAACGCCTTTTTTTCTTAGATCATTTGGATCAAAATTAATTCCAGATTTAGCGCCTCCAATTGCAGGTCCAGAAACCGAAAATTTCACTTCCATGGTTTTTGCCAAAGACAAAACTTCATTCATATCCAACCCTTTTCTCATACGAGTACCACCACCGGCAGCGCCACCACGTAGCGAATTAATGACTGTCCATCCTTCAGCTTCCGTTTCTGTATCTTTCCAATGGAAAACTATTTCAGGTTCTTTATTTTCGAATTTCTTTAATAAATCTTTCATTTGTTGCGATATGTTTAATTTTGGCAAATATAAAAAATAGAATAATGTGAATTATCTATTTTTAATTTTATTTAGTAGAATAAATAGTTCCAGAACTGTGATCTTTTTTTGCTCCTGTAACGCTATTCAAAACATTGATTTCTCCGCGTAATTTTAAAACACCGAGTAATGCAAAAATCAACGCTTCTTTGAATTCCAATATTTTAGCTGAAGGAATTATGATTTTCATTTCTGGTAAATGGTACTGAATTCTCTCGATGAGAAAATCATTGTAAGCGCCACCGCCAGTTATGAAAAGGCTGCCGTTTTTATTTGGCAAAGCCAAAGTAATTTGCAAAGCCACGTGTTCCGTGAAAGTGTATAATTTGTCTTTTATTGGAATAGAATAGCTTTCGATAATGGGCAAAATAGTTTCTTTTACAAATTCGAAACCCAATGATTTAGGATGTTTTTTTTGGTAATAATCCAAATCATTTAATCCATTTAATAAATCTTCGTTACAAATTCCGGTTCTTGAAATACTGCCTTTGTCATCATAATCCAATCCCAATTGATTGGCATAAAAATTTAAAACAGTGTTCACAGGTGAAATATCAAAGGCGATTCTTTTGTTGTTTTGTTCAAAAGATATATTCGAAAAACCACCTAAATTCATGCAGTAGTCATACTCAGGAAATAAAATTCGATCACCAATAGGAACCAAAGGCGCGCCTTGACCGCCCAGTTGTAAATCCTGAACCCGAAAATCACAAACTACCGTTTGGTTAATTAAGCGAGCAATTTCAGGTAAATTGCCAATTTGTAAAGTAAATCCGTTTTGTGGTTGGTGTAAAATAGTGTGTCCGTGGGAACAAACGGCGTCGAGATTTTTTATGTCGTATTTTTTAATAAAACTTGAAATAATCGTACCTAAAAGTTTCGTATAGTCTTGATTCAATTGCTTTAGTTGAGTTTTATTAAAATCGACGGCTATTTTTAATTTGTTTAACCAATCGGTTGTATAAGAAATAGTTTCAGATTCTTGGATTTCAAATTCCCACTTATTATTTTTTACAGTAAAGACAATGTGTGCCAAATCTACTCCGTCCAGCGATGTTCCGGACATGACTCCTATTATCGTATAGTTTTCTTTAAACATAGGCTAAATTTACGAAATCGTTTGAAATCTGATATTTAATAATTACTTTTGATGACAAATTTAAGAACAATTAATTTACAATTAAAATATGGATTTTAATCTAACCGAAGAGCATTTAATGATTCAGCAAGCCGCTAAAGATTTTGCAGTAGCAGAATTATTACCAGGCGTAATTGAACGTGATGAACATTCAAAATTCCCAACTGAGCAGGTGAAAATGATGGCCGATCTAGGTTTTATGGGAATGATGGTAGATCCTAAATATGGTGGATCTGGTTTGGACAGCATCTCTTATGTTTTGGCAATGACAGAAATTGCAAAAGTTGATGCTTCGGCAGCTGTAATCATGTCAGTAAATAACTCTTTAGTTTGTGCTGGTCTTGAAAAATATTGCAGTGAAGAGCAAAAGATGAAATATTTAGTGCCGCTTGCCAAAGGGGAAGTGATTGGTGCTTTTTGTTTGTCAGAGCCAGAAGCGGGAAGCGATGCGACTTCTCAAAAAACGACAGCTATTGACAAAGGAGACCATTATTTGTTGAATGGAACTAAAAACTGGATCACTAATGGGTCAACTGCATCCACTTATTTAGTAATTGCCCAAACGGATATTGAAAAAGGACACAAAGGAATTAATGCTTTTATCGTTGAGAAAGGTTGGGCTGGATTTGATATTGGTCCAAAAGAGAAAAAAATGGGAATTCGTGGAAGCGATACGCATTCTTTAATGTTTACGGATGTAAAAGTTCCTAAAGAAAATAGAATTGGTGCCGACGGATTTGGATTTGCTTTTGCAATGAATGTTTTAAACGGCGGAAGAATAGGAATTGCATCACAAGCGTTAGGAATTGCAACTGGTGCTTATGAAATTGCATTGAAATATTCGCATGAGAGAAAAGCCTTTGGAAAAGAAATTTTTAACCATCAGGCAATTGCTTTTAAACTGGCTGATATGTACGTCAAAGTAACTGCAGCAAAATTATTGGTGATGAAAGCGGCTTGCGAAAAAGATGAAGGTAAAGATATTGCGCATTCTGGAGCGATGGCAAAATTGTACTCCTCAGAAATTGCTTTAGAAGTGGCCAATGAAGCTGTTCAAATTCACGGTGGAAATGGTTATGTAGCAGAATATCATGTGGAACGTATGATGCGTGACTCCAAAATTACTCAAATTTATGAAGGAACTTCTGAAATACAACGAATCGTAATTTCAAGAGGATTAGTTTCGTAAATAAAACAAAATAATTATAGAAATCCTTTCTAATTTCGGTTGGAAAGGGTTTTGTTTTTTTAATATATTTACGGAAAGAATTTTTTTTAGACACTATTAAATTTAAAAGGCAATGCGGAGTCGATTGCGCCTATATTGATTTTAAATCGAAAAACTCCGTTGTTTGGCGCTGCAGTGTGTTACGAAAATGCGGTTAATGCAATTTTTGTTCCTCTGTTGCTACTTAAAAAGGAAGTAAAAATGATGGTGGCTCACTTTTTATTTTGGCACTAATTACCTTTCTTTGTTGTGTTATTTTAGTTTTTAAGGATAGAAATAATGTAATGAATTTGTTGAATTAAAATATAAATATGCTAATACCTTCCATTAATAATAGTTTAAGAGAACTAATTGATTTGCTGAATCAATTGTCTCAAAAAGAATATTCCAGTTCTTGTGCGGAATTGAGTAATGCCACTATTGGGGAGCATACCAGACATATTCTTGAGATGTTTCAATGCTTAGAAAATCAATATGATTCAGGTCTTGTAAATTATGATAAAAGGGAACGAAACACTCGTATTCAAACAGATACCGCTTTTGCTATTGAAAATATTGTTTCGATTCAACAAAATTTAGACAAAAAAAATAAAAACCTCGAGCTGTTACAAATCATTGACGGAGAGGAGATTCGAATTGAAAGCAACTATTTTAGAGAATTATTGTATAATCTGGAACATTGCATTCATCATCAGGCGCTTATAAAAGTGGCTATTTTGCAATGTGAAACAGTGACAATTGATCCTAATTTTGGCGTTGCGCGCTCCACAATAGAATATAGAAATCAATGTGCACAGTAAGTTTTGTGGCAACGAATGGTAAAATTATCATTACCTCTAATCGGGATGAAAAAACGGTACGACCGAGCGCAATACCACCAAATAACTATATAGTTAACGGAAAAAATCTTATTTTTCCAAAGGATCCCAAGGCTGGAGGAACTTGGTTTGTTGCAAATGAGGATGGAACAATTTTAGTGTTGTTAAATGGCGCTGATGAAAAGCATCAAGTGGAACTTCCGTATCGAAAAAGTCGTGGTTTGATTGTTTTAGACCTGATCAGCGGCTTTTCGCCAAAGGATTTCTGGACCGAAATTGACTTAGAAAACATTGAACCTTTTACGTTAGTTTTGTTTCAAAACAATGCTCTTTTTCAATTGCGATGGAACGGAGAAGAAAAGCAAACAACTCCTCTTGATGTTCATCACAATCATATTTGGTCTTCCTCAACTTTGTATTCGCAATCGGTTCGTGAAAAACGAGCCAATTGGTTTCATGCTTTTATGGATGATAATTCTGAAATTTCCGAATCAAAAATACACAATTTTCATCGTTACACCGAAGAAGGAAATGATGAAAACGGTTTGGTTATCAATAGAAATGACGAGATGAAAACGTTGAGTATCACGCAATCGGTTATTGAAAAAAATAAAGTAGCTGTATTGCATTACGATTTAATTGCACAGCAGGATTTTTCGACCTCATTTATCACTGTGTAAAGAACTTAATTTGACCCGAGTTATGACGAACAGGCGAAGCAAACTACTTTTTCATAAAATTACGCATTGGGAATATTGGCCTTTCCAGATTGTTTACATTCCTATTTATTTTCTTTGGTCCTATTATTCTATCAAGGCAAAATCTATTTTTTTCTTTAACGCTTCAAATCCAACCATAAAAAATGGCGGGTTTATGATGGAGTCCAAAAAAGAAATTTATGATTTGATTCCACAACAGTATTATCCAAAAACGGAATTGATAAAAGAGGGAACTGCTCTGGAAAAAATTTTAAGTGTGATTGAAGTAGCACAAATTAAATATCCTTTGATTGCAAAACCGGATATTGGGCTGCGAGGATCTGGGGTCAAAAAAATCAATACCATTCAAGATTTAAAAGAATATGCTAATAAAGCAAATTTTGATTACGTAGTGCAGGATTTAATTCCTTACGAGAACGAAATTGGAATTTTCTATGTGCGTTATCCTCATGAAAAAGTGGGCAAAATTACAGGAATAGTTTCTAAAGAATTTTTGATTATAACCGGAAACGGTTTCTCTACCGTAGAAGAATTAATCAAAGAAAATCCGCGGTACGAAATGCAGTTAAAGGTTTTAAAACAGGAATACGGTAAAAAACTACTTGATATTCTTCCAAAAGGAGAAAAACTAAACTTGGTGCCTTACGGAAATCATGCAAGAGGCGCAAAATTCATTGACGGAAGTCATTGGGTAACCCCGAAATTGACACAAACCATCAACGAAATGTGCTTACAGATTCCGGGTTTCTACTTTGGGAGATTGGATGTGATGTACCATACAGTTGAAGAATTAGAACAAGGATTACACTTCTCGATTGTGGAGTTAAATGGTGCCGGAAGCGAGCCCACGCATATTTATGACCCAAAACATTCTTTGTTTTTTGCATGGAAAGAACTCGCGCGTCACATCACGTATATGTATGAAATCAGCGTTGCAAATCATAAAAATGGTGTTCCCTATTTACTGCACAAAGACGGGATGAAGGAATATAGAATGCACTTGGAACAAAGCAATAAAATTATAAATTTCTAAAATAATGAAAGCATTAAAGAACATTTTTGTTGGTTTTTTAGTGAGCTTTATTGGTTCGATACCGTTGGGATATTTGAATGTTATTGGTTTTGAAATCTATTCAAAATTTGGAATGAACAGTTTGATTTTCTTTTTGTTCGGCGTTATTTGCGTGGAAATGTTTGTGATTTATTTCACTTTAATTTTTGCAAAGCAATTGGTCAACAATAAAAAATTAATGAAGTTTATTGATTTTTTTGCCGTTTTCTTTCTATTGATTATTGGCTATTCTTTTTACGCCAGCGCTAATCAAACAACGGAACAGCAAGGTGTATTTGAAAAATATGCAATGTATTCTCCGTTTCTAATCGGTGTTTTTTTGAGTGGGATCAATTTTCTTCAAGTGCCATTTTGGACCGGTTGGAATCTGTATTTGATTAATGGGAATTATATTTCCATTGCAAATAAACTCAAACTGTATTATATTGCAGGGACTTTAATAGGCACATTCGCGGGAATGCTGACTTTGGTTTTGTTATTAAACACGTTATCTCAAAACACAACCAGCTTTTCTAAATATGTAATTCCTGTTGTGATTCCGTTGTTTTTTGTAGTTTTAGCCTTTGTTCAAATGATTAAAGTGTACAAAAAATATTATCGGAAAAGAATCTGAATATATAAGTTTAACGCTAATGCATAGCTGTCTTTATTAACCAAAATCTGCTTTAATTATGAAAAAATTTTTTCTTTTACTTCCATTTTTTTTCTTGTGTTGCAAACCAATTTCGTCGATTGTAAATGATACCGCAACAAACGAACCGTTGTCAATTGCATATAGAATAAAAGAAAATGACGTTGCTAAAACATTGAAATATTTAGCTTCGGATGACTTAGAAGGCAGAGAAACAGGAAAAGCGGGAATGGTCAAGGCTGCGGATTATTTAGAACAATTTTTTAAGGATAACAATGTAAAACCGTATTTCAAATCGTATCGTGATACGTTATCAACTTTTAAGGAAACGGCCTTTAATGTTGTAGGTGTTGTTGAAGGAAATGACCCAGTTCTAAAAAATGAATTTATAATTTTAAGCGCGCATTACGATCATATTGGTTTGGATAAAAAGGGGGTGAATGGTGATTTTATAAACAATGGTGCTAATGATGATGCTTCAGGAACAACTGCAGTTGCTGAAATGGCAAAATATTTCAGTATCGCCAAAAATAATAAACGCAGCATTCTTTTTGTGTTTTTTGCAGGAGAAGAAAAAGGCTTGTTGGGTTCTAAACATTTAGCGAAAAAACTGAAAGCACAAGATTTTAAATTATATGCCCAGTTCAATATTGAAATGATTGGTGTGCCAATGAAAAGAGATTATCTTGCGTATATTACCGGTTTTGATAAGTCGAACATGGCGGCAAAAATCAACGAATACACAGGAAAAAACACCATTGGTTTTCTTCCAAAAGAAGCCGAATATAAATTATTTTACAGATCAGATAATTACTCGTTTTACGAACTTTTTAAAGTGCCTTGCCAATCTGTGAGTACTTTTGATTTTGAAAACTTTGAGTTTTATCATCATGTTTCGGATGATTTCAGTGCTATGGATATTCCGCACATGACTTCTTTCATTCAAGAATTATTACCGGCTGTTACTAAAATGGCAAACACACCAACTAAGGAAATCATAATGCTTAAATAGTTAAAGAAACCGCCTGATTCATATCGTAAGCCAAAATTAAATAATCATTGTTGTTGAATTGAAAATCCCCAATAATGGTCCATTTTAGTTTTTCGGTATGTGCTTTGGTGGATGGAATATTGATTTTATTGATAAAAGTCAATCCCAATGGGTATTTATAAAGCATGTGTGTTCTCATGAATTCGAACAGCGGCGTAATCAAACCTTTTCCACGATATTTCTTGTGAATACAAATGGGTCCATATTGAAAACTATTGGTTGTGGTGATGTCAAAATCTAAAAAGGTCAGTTCGGGAAACAACGAACTCATGTAATTAAAAATGGGCCATTGTTTGAAAAAATCCCAACTTCCCGTAAAAACATAAGCAATGATTTTGTCATTGTCTTTGGCAATAAATAATTCTGATTTTTGAATAACTTCGGTTAGTTGCTCAATTGTAAATGGCGTCGTAACAAAGCCGGAAGCTTTTTCTTTTTCGGATAAATTAGCAACAAGATACAATTCCTGTAATGCTAATACGCCATCAATGTCGCTCATTTTTGCAATTTCTAATGGTATGCTTTCTATCATTTTCTTGGAATTGAGATGTTAATTTACTTTGCCAAAAATAAGTAAAATTACAGGAAACTTTAATTTTTATTAGATCAAGAATCCTTTGTGTAAAGCATTAGTTTTTTATCGTTTTTGTTTATTTTTGCTCTATGAAAAATATTATCATCACAGGGACAAGCAGGGGAATAGGATTTGAGTTGGCATTGCAATTTGCCAACGCGGGACACCAAGTATTAGCGATTTCCAGAAAAATTCCTCAAGCTTTATTGGGTAACGAAAATATTACGTGTCTTTCTGTTGATTTATCCAGTGAATCTGAATTGGAGAAAGTAAGCGATTTTCTTTCCAAGTCTTGGAATAAAATTGACGCAGTCATTCATAATGCGGGAAGTTTATTGTTGAAATCCTTTTCAGAAACCACTCAGGAAGATTTCGAAAACATCTATAAAGTCAATGTTTTTGGAGTTGCTAATTTGACCCGAATTTGTTTGCCTTTTTTACAAAAAGGAAGCCATGTGGTAACGATAAGTTCTATGGGCGGAATTCAGGGAAGTTTGAAGTTTGCCGGACTTGCTGCTTACAGTTCGAGTAAAGGAGCCGTTATTACATTGTCAGAGTTGTTAGCTGAAGAATACAAAGAGCGTGGGATTTCTTTCAATGTTTTAGCTTTGGGTTCTGTTCAAACAGAAATGCTTGCTGAAGCTTTTCCAGGCTATCAAGCGCCAATAACAGCGGGTGAAATGGCCAATTATATTTATGATTTTACTTTGACCGGAAATAAATATTTCAACGGCAAAGTGTTGCAAGTTTCTTCTACAAATCCATAACTTAAAGTTATAAATTTTAAGTTATGAATTATGAGTGAAAGTATTGTAAAAACAAAGAGTTTTGAGTTGGCAATTAGAGGTGTGAATTTTTATAAATACTTGGTCGCTGAAAAGAAGGAATATATTATGAGTAAACAATTTTTGCGATCCGTTACTTCAGTTGGTGCAAATGTCCGTGAAGCTGTAAATGCGCAAAGCAAGCCTGACTTTATTCATAAGTTGTCAATAGCCCAGAAAGAATGTGATGAATCTCTTTATTGGTTAGAACTTTTAAAAGAAACCAATTATATTTCCGAGTTAAAATTTGAATCGATTTGCCAACAAAATAATGAAGTTTTGAAAATTATACGAAGTATTATAATAACCTCTAAAAAAAACTCATAACTCATAATTCTTAACTTATAATTTGCAATTGTTTTGAGCGAAACCTTAGCCAGATACATTCCAGAGCATGCGGTAAAACCCGTTTTCGAACTTATTGTTGCCAATCAAGTGCATCTTAAGATTGTCAACGAACGACAGACGCGTCATGGTGATTATCGAAAAGGTTTGACCGGAAAGCATGAAATCACGGTAAATTCAAATCTTAATAAATACAAGTTCTTGATTACGTTAATTCATGAAATCTCGCATTTGGTTGCGTTTGAAAAATTTGGCAGACACATTAAACCGCATGGAAACGAGTGGAAATATTCGTTCCAACGGTTGATGATTCCTTACATTCGACCGGAAATCTTTCCGAATCATTTGCTGCCGTTGTTGGCGAGACATTTCAAAAATCCAACAGCCAGCAGCGATACTGATGCTACTTTGGCTTTGGCACTGAAACAATTTGACCAGCAAAATGATAAAAATTATGTATTTGAAATCCCTTATGGAAGTGTTTTCCGAATCCAAAACGGAAAGATTTTTAAGAAAATAGCAGTAAGAACGAAGCGTTTTGAATGTCTCGAAATGAGTTCCGGGAAAACCTATTTATTTAATCCAAATGCTGAGGTCGAGCTGTTGAAATCAAGCTAGCTTTTTACTTTTTTAAATACGCTTCACGTACTTTTTGGGATGTATAATAATTCTATAAAAACCTCATTATTAATTGCTTATTTTGCTACTTTAAAAGGAAAAAGGTTTTTTACGATAATTCTATGTAAATTTTATCTTATATTTACAGTGCTGGCTCTACTTCACATAAAAGAATATAATTATGAAAAATCTACGATTCCTATTCGCAACTATGCTCATATTGTCTAAAGTTTTATCATTTTAGATAATAGAAATATGAAAAATGCAATCATTTGTTTCGTATTTATCTTTATACCTTTTTTGATAAACGCACAAGAAACTGCAGAAACCGCAATCGTCAATCCAAAAGGGAATTGGTATTTTGGTGCAGAAATGGGTTCGAATACCATAACCTCTTTCAAGCTAGGCGAGCCCAATAAATCATTTCAGGGAGGAGTTTTGGCAGAATATTACACGGGGAGGCATTGGAGTTTGAGTGGACGAATTAAATATTTTGAAACCGGAGTTTCATTTTACAAACCAGATACACATAGTGGCGGTTGGTTTGATTTGGGTAGCGATGCGTATTCCGGTATTTTTAAAGGAGCTGTTATTTCTATTCCTGTAGCTATAAAATGGGAGTTTAGAATTTTTAAAAACTTTAGCGGAAGTTTGAAAATGGGGTATGCGCACAGTTTTGAAACCAAAAGTAGTTATACCAATTACTCTGAGAATTTAAAAACTGACTATCCGAAAAATTATGGAAGTTCAATTTCAGGATTGGGTTTTAATTATTTTTTGAATAATAAAACTGCTATCTATGTTGATTTTGAAACCTATTTTGGAGGACGAAAAGCAAAAATACCAGCGCTTATTTTTGATAATGATCAGTATGTTATGAATAATCTAATCAATATTGGTGTAAAACATAACTTTAAAAACTAAAAACTATTAAAACTATAATTTTAACCCTGAATTTTAAAATTATGAAAATGATTTCTTCCATTTTTTTGTCACTCATCGGAGCGATAAGTATAAACTCGTGTAGCGATACAAATAATTCGCCATCAGACACTTTTACAGTAAATTTAATAGATGGAAGCTCCAAGCAACCCATTCCTAATATTGAAGGGGGAAGTTGGTCTCCTAGTTTCCGTCACGATATTGCTCTTGAAACTTCTAATTTTGGAAATAACGTCCAATTAGATGGTGGAAAACTGAAAATTAATATGGCAGAATCAATCGAAAAAATACGAGCAATTGAGTTGTACTCTCCTTTAAGTTCAGATATGAATCCTGATAATCTATTTAGCCAAAAGTACTATAGTCAAGGGGATCTCTATTTTTCTTTATCAGCTGGATTAGAGCAAACCCAAGTGTATTATACAAAAGCCAAAATTAAATGTATAGTGAATGTCACTAAACCTGAAAATGTGGGTAAAGAGTTTAATATATTATTAATTGAACCTACTGATCAAAAAATTTCAATTAAACAGGGTTTTAATTTAGTTTACACTATTAAACCATTGAGTTTAGGTAGTCAATCTGTTAATATTAATGCAATAGGTAATTATAAAAACCAAATTAAGTGGGGGTTAGACAATATTACTCTCCCAAATACACTCATCGAAATTTTCTGTAACGAAAGTGAAACAAAAGACCTGATTATTAACCTATAAAAAAGGCAGTAATTTCCGTTCCTACATCTAATACAAAGAATCAATTAAATATCAATTCTAAAAAATCAAACATTTTTATTTTAAAAAAATATTAATTAATGTCCCTTTTTTATTCTTTCAAATACGCTTCCCGTACTTTTTTGAATAAATTAGAAGAATAAACAAATTCTATAATCGCTTGATTAATAGTTGCTTTTTTATGCATGCAAATGTGAAACAGTTATTTTTACGATAGTAACATGTAAATTTTATCTTATATTTATAGCATTTTCTCGTCTTAATATAAAACAACATAATCATGAAAAACCTACTTTTATCTGCAATTGCTGCTATAACCATGACAGCCTGCGACAACGAAGCGCAGTTTAACCCACAATTACCAGCCATAACTCAGGTAGGAGCTAATACTTTTGGAGCTATTATTAAAGGACAAATTATGGTACCTCGAAACAGTCAAGGTTATATACCGCCTGGCAGCTCACATAATCCTGTACTATATACAGGATTTGATAATTGGGAAGAAATTTCAGCTAGTGATAGAAAAACAATAATGGGCGGTATATATATATATATAGAGAATATAGACAAAAAATACCCGCTAAAAGTGGATAACTATATTATAGGGAATAGTGATGGAGCCTTAAGTAATAGTTTTGCTGAAAACACATTGATTACTGCCAATGTGTACGACAATACTGGAAAAGCAAAAATATACTTATCCATCGCTGATAGTGGAAGCATCAATATTACCCGAAGTGACAATGATATTATTTCTGGTATTTTTTCTTGTAAATTAAGAGACAAAGAGAATCCTGATGATATTATTGAAATTAAAGAGGGACGCTTTGATTTTACTAAAAGCACCATTAACTCCACCAACTTTAATTAAAACTGTAGGATCGAAATGCTGTAATACAATTGTTATAAATTATTAAAAAAATAATTCAAAGCAAATAACATTGAACGTATTGTTTTACTCTTTCAAATACGCTTCTCTTACTTTTTTGAATAAATTTGAAGAATAAACAAAGGCAACAACTGCCTCATTATCTGTTCTGAAAATTTCTTCTTTGTTTCCTTCCCAGGCTTTTAAACCATCTTTCAGGAATAGAATTTTCTCTCCAATTTCCATCACAGAGTTCATATCATGCGTGTTTATAACCGTTGTGATGTTGTATTCTTCGGTGATTTCTCTGATAAGATTATCAATCAAAATAGCTGTATTGGGATCTAAACCAGAGTTAGGTTCATCACAAAATAAGTATTTGGGATTGTTTACAATGGCGCGGGCAATAGCAACGCGTTTTTGCATTCCGCCAGAAATTTCCGAAGGTAATTTTTTGTGTGCTTCTGTTAGATCAACTCTTTTTAATACAAAGTCAACGCGCTCCTGAATTTTTTTATTATTGTCTTTGGTGAACATTCGTAACGGAAATCCAACATTTTCAGCCACAGTCATGGAATCAAATAAAGCGCTTCCTTGAAAAACCATTCCGATTTCAGTACGTAATTCTCGTTTCTCATCCGGATTTAATTCGGAGTAAATTCGTCCATCAAATGAAATAGTTCCAGATTCTGGAGTATGAATGCCTAAAAGGCTTTTTAGTAGAACCGTTTTTCCAGATCCACTTTGTCCAATTATCAAATTCGTTTTTCCAGTTTCAAAAACCGTTGAAATACCTTTAAGAATTTTGTTTCCGCCAAATGATTTTTCTATATTTTTTACTTCTATCATGATCCTAGTAACAACTGTGTTAATATATAATTGAAAAGTATTATGGAAACCGATGTCCAAACAAAGGATACAGTGCTGGCTTTACCTACCTCGAGTGCGCCACCTTTCATGTAATAACCATGAAAAGAAGGGATTGTGGCTAATAGCATTGCAAAAATTAATGTTTTGATAAAAGCGTAAACAATATGAAACGGAATAAAATCCATTTGGGTTCCATTTATAAACTCAGCGCTTGAGATAAAACCGCCATATACTCCAGCCATCCAACCGCCCAAAACTCCCAAGAACATTGCGATTCCTATCAGGAACGGGTACAGTAACAACGCTATTATTTTAGGGAAAACAAGGTAGTTTAAGGAATTTACTCCCATCACTTCTAAGGCGTCGATTTGTTCCGTAACCCGCATTGTACCAATACTGGAGGTGATAAATGATCCCATTTTTCCAGCCATAATAACGGAGATAAAAGTGGGAGCAAACTCTAATACTACTGATTGTCTCGTAGCAAAACCAATAAGGTATTTTGGAATTAAAGGATTAGTTAAATTAAGTGCCGTTTGAATGGCAACAACTCCTCCAACGAAGAAAGAAATGAAGGCAACAATACCTAGAGAACCGATAATCAAATCATCAATTTCTTTAAAAATTAGATTTTTCATTACAGACCATTTTGTCTGTTTGTTGAAAATTTCTTTTAGCATTAGAAAGTATCTTCCTATTTGCGTTATATAGCGGGTGAGCATCATAAGTTTTTCGAATATGGGCTAAATTACAAAAAATGTTAGGAGTTATCCTTTTTGATTCAGCTGTTTTTGATTTTTAAAGCTAAAAAAGCTTTTCTTTCATTTTCTTTAACCGATAGTTGCGGATGAATTTTGCTTGTTCTGTTGTTACCAGCAAAGGAGTTTTAGCCATTTTAGCTTTCCAGAAACCTTTGATGTAATCTAAAAAGAGTAGTGGTTTTTTTTTCATCATTGCCAGTTTTGCTGAAGCAATAAAAGTGATTAAAAACCCGTAACCTAAAGTATAAAATGCCTCACCTTGTTTGTAACGGGCCGTTTTGTTATAGTTTGCTCCAGTTGGTTTTAAATGTTTCACGATTAATGAAGCATCCGTAACCACTTTCCATCCATGAAATTTTGACAATAATTCATCAACGGTATCCCAACCCATAGCGGGTTTTAAATTCCCTATCTGCTCGAAACACGCCTTTCTGTAGGCTTTGAAGGCACCACGAATATGGTCTTTATCGGTAAGATTTTCTAAAATCCATTCACCGTTTTTTTCAATGTAAGCAAATCCGCCAGCCATTCCTATCGAATGATCTTTTTCGAAAATGGTTGAGATAGTTTCAAAATAATTGCTGGGTAGAATTAAGTCGGCATCTAGTTTTACTATAACGTCGTACTCTTCATCCAATGTTTCATACCCTTTATGAAAAGCCTGAATGACTTTGCTTCCCGGCAAATGAATCGCTTCGGAGGTTTTATTTACCAAAGTGATAAACGGATTTTCTTTTGCGAAAGCAGTTACGATTTCGGCAGTTTTATCCGTAGAATTGTCATTGACAACAACAACTTTTTTGGGTAAAACGGTTTGCGAAATCAAAGAATTTAAAGTTAAAGCAATAAATGCTTCCTCGTTATGCGCCGGAATGACGATATAATAATTCATTATTTTATTTTTTCGGCGTAAACGATGTAATATCTTGGGGTGAATTTTCGTAATAGTGGTCGGATACCAAATTTGTTAACGGGATTTGTCCATTTTTCTCTGTCGATTATTTTCCAGCCGGTTTTCTCCAAAAGCCAATCGAGTTGCCAATCTTCAAATTCATGGTAATGTCTGTCCCACATGTCCGTTTTACTGCGGTAAGCTGGCGAAAACCACAAACGCAATGGAATAGAAATAAAAAGTTTATCAGATTTGATTTCACTCAAAATGGGGAAAGGATTTAGTAAATGTTCAAAAATTTCGAAAGCGGTAACCACATCCTTTTTTTCATTTGAAAATACGGATTGATCCAAATCTAAATCTTCTCCAGTTGTATTAGAAACGGAAAATCCCTCGGATTTCATGATTTTAGAAAAAGGATTTTCAACACCTAAATCTAATATGGTCTCCGATGTTGAGACATGTTTTTTTAGGAATTTTAAAGTGTGTTTGAATCTTTTATTGGGAAACGTTTTTTCGTACATGTTTTTTGGATTTTGCCGCAAGGGCACAAAGGCACAAATATAGTAATAAATGTGTTTTTTGGCATTGTTTTTTAGCCCGGATGGAAATGAAAATCCCGGAGCTTCAAAATGTAGTTTTTCAAGGTACAAAAAGCGACTAAAAGAAGCTTTCTTGTACCTTGGAAAAACAAATTTTGTAGTGAGGAATTGCAATGTACAGCCGGATTAGCTCTTCAATTACATATTCTAAAAGAATTAATATCGATATATAAAGGCATTGATGTTCATTCCTGCTCCAACAGAAGCGAAAATCATTACATCACCTTTGTGTATTGTTTGATTTTCAATTTCGCCGCGAATTAACAAGTCAAAAAGCGTTGGGACGGTAGCCACACTGCTGTTTCCCAGTTCATGGATGCTCATGGGCATAATGTCTTTAGGAACAGATCTATCGTATAATTTATAAAAACGTTGGATTATCGCTTCATCCATTTTTTCGTTGGCCTGATGGATTAGAATTTTTTTCACGTCGTCAATGCCAAGTCCGCTTTTGTCCAAACAACTTTTCATGGCTGCGGGAACTTGATTTAATGCAAACTCATATATTTTGCGTCCGTACATTTTTATGTAGCGCGTATCTGGATCTAAATCAGGATTGTATGATTTTCCGAAGAACAAATACCCCGCTTCGTCATTTGCATACGTTGCACTTTCATAAGCTAGCATTCCAGTTTCGTCATCTGAAGCTTCAATAATAGAAGCGCCGGCTCCGTCTGAATAAATCATAGAATCCCTGTCGTGCGCATCTACCACTCTAGAAAGGGTTTCAGAACCTATAACTAAACAACGTTTTGCCATTCCGGATTTGATGAACGCGTTAGCTTGAAGCACTCCCTCAATCCAACCGGGACAGCCAAAAAGGATATCGTAAGCGACACATTTTGGATTTTTTATCTGTAATTTATTTTTGACGCGGGTGGCTAAACTAGGAAGCATATCAGATTGAATTGTTCCGTGTTTTACATCTCCAAAGTTGTGTGCAAATATAATGTAGTCTATAGTTTCCGGATCAATTCCAGCATTTTGTATGGCTTTTTGCGAAGCAAAAAAAGCCAAATCAGATGAATTTAAATGGTCTTCCGCATAACGCCTGTGTTCTATGCCGGTAATGCTTTTAAATTTATTAATGACTACTTCATTTGGGTAGGCGAAATCTGTTCCGTCTTCATTCAAAAAAACATGATTATTAAAGTCAGTGTTGCTTACTTTTTTCTCAGGAATATAACTTCCTATTCCAGTTATTTTTATTTTCATCGGTTTGGGTTTCCAAAAATTTAGGCTAATTTAATGATAAATAAATTAGTACACTCACAAAATTTACTATGCATGCATATAATTATGATATAATAATTTATTAGCAAAAATATTGATTATTGTGTCACGAAATGTGATAAATAATGCGATATTTATTTCCAATGCTTGCAATTGATAAAATTTTTTTTTGACAAATCGAACTCGATAATTTTTAAGCGTGAAAATTTTTAATATACTTATGTGTTTATTTTTGCGCTACGTTTGTTTTGAAAGAAAACAAAAATTAGATAGTGTATATCAATATTAAAAAGAGCCACTAAAGAGTGGCTCATGTAAGGACTATCTGATATTTATTTTTTCGAGATGTATATTTATTTCCTTTAATTTTTTATCATATTCCAATAATAAAACATTTCCAACCTTAGCAGGTAAAACTCGAAAATCTTTATTGTTAGTATCGCTTTCTAAGTAAATTTTATCTTCAGAGAGTTGACCATTATCACAAATTATAGTTTTAAAAGCATTTTTGTTTTTCTCGCCTTTTATTCGCTCATAATCTATAAAACAAGCGTAGAAACGATCATTTGTTTTGTCTATTTGGGTATATTCGTAATCAAATGCTCCAAAAGATTTTAATGCATGTGCATTTAATTGTGGGCTACCAAAATCAGATAAACTGGGCGCTCTTGATTTTCCTTTTTCAAATTCTTGAATTCCCGTAAGTTTGAAATCGGAATTGAATTTAAAGACCACAGAATTTGCAATTGTAAGTTGCGTAACACTTGCGCCGCCACCGCCACCGCCACTTAATAAGGATAATGTTGTAAGTGCTATGCCTCCAGCATTGGCGGTTCTTTTATAAAATTCACCAATTGCATAATACTCGTTGTTATTTGTTTTTGCAATATTGTGGAAATAGATGTATCCCTTGTCTTCAATGTAATTTCCATCGACTTTTGCAATTTTTGCAACATCTTCTTTCCAACTGGTAAAATTTTCTTTTAAAGTTTTGCCGGATAAATCGACAACTTCAGTAAACAGACCTAAACTTTTATCGCCAATGATATTATCACCTTCGTTGAAATATTCTCCCATTAAAACGACATTATTGTCTTTGTCCAAGAAGGCATTATTAATTAAGCGGGGCTTGCTGTTTTTACTATATTCTTTTTCGTACAACAAAACACCAGTATTTACATCGATTATTTTTGTTTTTAATGTAATTTTGCGAGATAAAAGTCCCGGTTTTGATGTTTCTAAAGCAACAATTACTTTTTCATTTACTTCAATAGGATTTATTGCCAGCATTTCTTTGGAATCATCTGGAGAATTGTATTCCCAAGATTTTCCGCCATCAGTTGGGTAATATTTCAATGAATATCCAATTTTTTTATTATCTTCAAACTTGTTGAAAAGAAATCCTTTATTCTCTACAGGAAATAAAATATTAAAATCACCTGTTTGTTGCATGTATTGTATGTATCGGATTTCTTTACTTTCTAAAGAAATGTCAACAGTAGGTAATTGGTTGACTTTTTTATCATAGCTAAGCAGGCTGATTTTTTTTTCTTTAAAATTAGCCATTGCAAACATTATTCCTTGATTGTTAAAGCTGCTTTTCATTAACAAAGTATTTTTATTGTCGATGTAAGTTTTCTTTGCAACTTCAACCAGATTTTTGTCTAAAACTTGAATTGCAAATTCGCGGTCACCTTTTTTTAGTTTGTCTAATTCATAGAAAAAATAATAACCATCAACATCTTTCTCTTTGTTTAGGATTGCACCTGAATTTTTTACTTTAAAAGTATTGACTTCGTTGATTTTTTTCTCTTGTGCAAAAGTCAAATTTGCCGCTAATGTGATTAAAAGTAATGTACTGATTCTTTTCATAATTGGTTTGTATTTGATTAGTATTAATTTTTATTTAATCCCTTGAAAAAAGTATATGCATTTTGAAATTCCGTATCGTTTTTGGATATCAATTCATTTTTTTGGCAAAAATAATAACCAATTTTTTTTAGGTCTTTTAGTTCAATATTGTTTAAAAATAATCTTATTTGGTTGATGTATATTTCCTCGGAAAAAGAGTTTATCGGACCTACATATTTTCCGAAAACATGATGTTCTTTTAAAAGATATACTTTTTTCAATAAATTAGACACTTGACTAATGAAGGTCTTTTGGTCCAATTCATTTTTTTCATGCAGCGCTAATAATTGATACAAAGCAAAGTCTAATTTTGAGGTGTCTAAAAATATTTTAATGCTGTTGTCAACTGTTTTTTGCTTTATCAAGGCTATTTTATTGTCATTTGAATTTGTAGCGGTAATATTATAATTTTGAAGAATATTGTTGATACGAAATGGAATGTCTGGGTGCGTTTTTAAGGAATCTTTGTCAAGAGTAAAATCATTTGAGCTTTCAGTAGTATCAAACATTTTGTCTTCATTCTCAATCCATACGTCTTTAAAAGGATATTCTTTATAATTAAAATTTTGTTTTAAATTTATTGGATTATTAAAAATTATACCGTCAGTCAACTCCAGTTTTTTTAAAATATTTAAAGAAGCCTGCTTGTTGAATTTTGTGTTTTTAAACAAAGTAAAGCCAAGGGAATCAGCTTGGGTTTCTGAACTTCGACTTCTTTTCATAAAATTAAAGTTCAAATCCTTCAGTAATAAAGTTACAGCAGATCTTCGTCCATACTTTTTATTAAAGGCGCTATTAAGTTGCTGTTTAACAACCTTCGAGCTGAACGTTTTGATGTATTCTTCGAGCGTTTTGTCAGTATGTTTTAAAATATGGTGTGCTAATTCATGACAGATAATAAAAGCCATTTCGTCATTATTTTCAATAAGCGTGAATAAACCTAAATTAATGGAAAATATTCCGTTTCCATAGCAGGCAGCATTAGGAATTAAAGATTTATTGATCAAAAAATAAAAATCTTTCGTGTCAATTTGGGGATTTGAACGGTATATTTCAGCAACTATTTCTTGAAGAAATCCAGTAAGGGTTGGGTCAAAAATAAATGTGCTATCCTTTACATTTTTTAAAAATGATACTTTTCTTTCTAAAAGTATTTCCTTGGCTTTCTTTCTTTGATTAACACCAAACTCATTTATTTTATTATTCGTAATTTTAGTAAGGTAATTGTCTAACGAATCAATGCTCTTAGGAGAATAACTAAATTCATAAGATTGGGCTTGACAGGTTCCGAAATAAGATAGTAATAGAAATAATATGATTTTTGTTCTCATAATACACTTGTAAGAATTGTTTTGCTAATACAAGTATAATAAAAATACCCCGATTCATCGAGGCATTTTTTTTTTTTTTTGAGCAAATCTAAAATTAGCTTTCCATGTAGGCTTCAATTGGAGCGCAAGAACAATTTAAATTTCTGTCGCCATACGCTTCATCTACTCTACGAACCGTAGGCCAGAATTTATTCTCGGCAATGTATTCTAAAGGAAATGCTGCTTTTTCACGTGTGTATGGAAAATTCCAGTTATCAGTTGTAACCATCATCAAAGTATGTGGCGCATTTTTCAATACATTATTAGGATTATCTACTGTAGCAGTTTCAATTTCTTTTCGTATCGCAATCATAGCGTCACAAAAACGATCTAACTCTTCAAGATTTTCACTTTCAGTAGGTTCAATCATTAAAGTTCCGGCAACAGGAAAGGAAACCGTTGGAGCATGAAATCCATAATCCATTAAACGTTTTGCAATATCTGTCACTTCAATTCCTTTTTGTTTAAAAGGTCGACATTCCAAAATCATTTCGTGTGCCGCACGACCCATTTCTCCTGAATATAACGTATCATAATGACCGTTTAATTTCTCTTTGATGTAGTTTGCGTTTAAAATTGCATATTCAGTAGATTGTTTCAAGCCTTCGGCACCAAGCATACAAATATATCCGTAAGATATTAAGCAAACTAATGCTGATCCCCAAGGTGCTGCAGAAATTGCCGTAATAGCGTTTTCTCCACCTGTTGGAATTATTGGGTTGGTAGGTAAAAACGGTACTAATTGTGGAGCAACACAAATTGGTCCTACTCCTGGTCCACCGCCTCCGTGAGGAATAGCGAATGTTTTGTGTAAGTTCAAGTGACAAACGTCAGCACCAATAGTTGCAGGATTTGTTAATCCAACTTGGGCGTTCATGTTCGCGCCATCCATATAGACTTGCCCACCGTTATCGTGAATCAATTGTGTAATTTCTCTAATCGCGCTTTCAAAAACACCGTGAGTTGAAGGATAAGTTACCATTAAACAAGAAAGATTGGCTGCGTGCAAAAGTGCTTTTTCACGCAAATCTTCCACGTCAATATTTCCGTTTTCCAATGTTTTAGTAACCACAACTTTCATTCCGGCCATCGCTGCCGAAGCCGGATTTGTTCCGTGCGCTGATGATGGAATTAAAGCAATATTTCTATGGTGATCTCCTCTTGATTGGTGGTACGCACGAATTACCATTAATCCGGCGTATTCGCCTTGAGCACCTGAATTAGGTTGTAATGTTGTTCCGGCAAAACCAGTAATGACGTTTAGCTGATGTTCTAATTTAGCCAACATTTCCTGGTATCCTTGTGCCTGATCAAGCGGTGCAAACGGGTGAATGTTATTCCATTGTGCCATGCTTAAAGGCAACATTTCTGAAGCGGCATTCAGTTTCATGGTACAAGAACCTAATGAAATCATTGAATGATTCAGCGCTAAATCTTTTCTTTCTAACATTTTGATGTAACGCATCAAAGCAGTTTCTGATTGGTGTTTATTAAAAACATCGTGTTGTAAAAACGTTGATGTTCTGTTTACGTTTTCAGGAAAATGATTGGTTTCGGACAAACTTTTAATGGTGTTTACCGCAGTACCATTTGCGGAAGCGAAAACAGCAATAATTTTATTTAAATCGGTAATACTTGTTGTCTCGTTTAGAGAAATTGAAATCGTATTATCGTCAATGTAATAGAAATTAATTTCGTTTTCTTCAGCAATTGTTTTTACTTTTTTGGCATCAGCCATTACAACTATCGTATCAAAGAAAGCAGTATTGGTTTGTTGATAACCTGATTTTTCTAGAGCGTTTGCCAATGTCGCTGCCGAAGCGTGTACTTTATCAGCAATGTATTGTAAGCCTTTTGGACCATGATAAACGGAATACATTCCTGCCATAACTGACAATAAAACCTGCGCTGTACAAATGTTTGATGTTGCTTTATCACGTTTAATGTGTTGCTCGCGGGTTTGTAACGCCATACGCAAAGCGCGATTTCCATCAGTATCAACAGTTACACCGATGATTCTTCCCGGCATACTTCTTTTGTATTCGTCTTTTGTAGCAAAATAAGCAGCGTGTGGTCCACCATAACCTAACGGAATTCCGAAACGTTGTGTTGTTCCAAGAACTACTGCAGCGCCCATTTCTCCCGGTGGAGTTAGTTTTACTAAACTCAAAATATCAGCGGCAACAGCTACTTTTATCTCGTTTTCAGCAGCTTTCGCGATAAATTCAGCGTAATCATAAACTTGTCCAAATTTCCCTGGATATTGAAGGATTGCTCCAAAATATTCCGAGGAAAAATCGAATGTTTCATGGTTTCCAATAACTAATTCAACTCCAATTGGCGTCGAACGTGTTTGTAAAACCGATAAAGTTTGTGGGAATATTTCTTCAGAAACAAAAAATTTATTAATATTTTTTTTCTTTTGGTCGCGAGAACGAACGTCAAAAAGTAATGCCATTGCTTCTGCAGCGGCAGTTCCTTCGTCCAATAAAGAAGCATTAGCGATTTCCATTCCGGTCAACTCGATAACCATCGTTTGGAAATTCAGAATTGCTTCCAGACGACCTTGCGCAATTTCGGCTTGATACGGTGTGTAAGCAGTGTACCATCCCGGGTTTTCAAAAACATTTCTTTGGATCACCGCAGGAATAATAGCGGCATTGTATCCTAGACCAATGTAGGATTGAAAAACTTTATTTTTATTCCCTAATTTCTGAATGTGATTTGCAAACTCATATTCGGTCATCGCAGGTTCTAAATCTAAATCAGATTTTAAACGAATGTCACTTGGAATAGTTTCTTGAATTAATTGTTCCAGTGTTTCTGCTCCAATTGTCTTCAACATGTGTTCTAGATCATTTTCTCTTGGGCCAATGTGTCTTAATGCAAAAGCGTCTGTTTTCATTGTATATAAAATGGGTTGTGTGTTTCTTGTTTTAAAGGCTGTAAAATTAAATATTAATATGCTATTAATTGCCTTTTTTAACTTGATTTTCTGTGAATTTTTCAACTAAAAGCCGTTCTTATTAACACTTTGATTAATTTTGTCTAATGAGGTTTTTTAAACTAATATTCAATTTTTATATAAATGGTAGTATTCACGTGGGTTTGTCGTGTTACGCCTTGGTGCGAATGACGCAATATATGTTCCACATTCCTGAAGGTGATGCAGTTGCTAACTTTGTTTTTTTTGGTACTATTGTAGGATATAATTTTGTAAAATATGATGCTTTGGCTCGAGCCAAAAAAATACAAATGCGGTCAGAACTTAAAATAATTACTTTGTTCAGTTTTTGTTCGTTTATTTTGGTTGGCTTTTATTTTTTTCAGCTGGAACGCGTTACCCAAATTGTTGCCATCGCGTTTTTGAGTATTACGTTGCTGTATACGCTTCCCTTTTTTCCGAACAAGAAAAACGCCAGGAACTGGGCTGGCGTCAAAATTTACATTGTGGCATTGTGCTGGGTGGGCGTCACGTTGGGATTACCAATATTAGATGCAGAATTAGCAATTACTTCCGACTTTTATCTAAAATTCGTGCAGCGCTTTATCCTGATTTTCGTGTTAGTTCTGATTTTTGAGATCATAGATTTGGCATATGATGATCCGCATCTTAAAACCGTTCCGCAACAAATAGGAGTAAAGCATACCAAAATATTGGGATTGATACTTTTGATTCCATTTTATTTATTGGAGTTTTTGAAAAGTAATTTAGATAAAGATCAATTGATTATAAACTTCATTTTAGTGCTGATGATTTCGTTGTTTTTAATTTTTGCCAATGAAAAACGGTCAAAGTATTACACTTCTTTTTGCGCAGAAAGCATTCCAATTGTTTGGTGGTTGTTACTATTGTTATTTTAAAAAACACTTAATTGGTGAATACGTTCACCAATAATAGTATTAATGTGGTGAATACGTTCACCAATAACAGTATTAATTTGGTCAATAGAATATATTAGTAGTGTATTTGAATAAAATTCACAGTCATGATTGTTAGAGATATAACCCCAGTAATAAAGAATGATTTTAATAATGGAAAAGTTATAGTATTGAAAGGCCCGCGTCAAGTAGGTAAAACTACATTGGTGAATTCTTTGTTGAAGGATATTCCGTTTCTGTTTCTTGATGGCGATGATGCAGTTGTGTCAGATACTTTTGCAAATGCAAAGACAGAAACCTTAAAAAATATTATTGCGAATTATAAATATGTCTTTATTGATGAGGTGCAACGCATTCCTAACATTGATCTGAAATTAAAAATTATTGTTGATCAAATCAAAAATGTACAAGTAATTGTTAACGGCTCTTCAGCTTTTGATATTAATTATGTTACTCAAGAGCCATTGACGGGTCGGAAATTTGAATACCGTTTGTATCCCATTTCATGCAATGAATTTGAGAGTAATGTTGGGTTTATAAAAGCGCAACAACAATTGGAGTTGCGGTTGCTTTATGGTATGTACCCTGATGTCATAAATAACTTTGGAAATGAATATGAAATTTTAAAAAATCTTGTTTCCAGTTACTTATATAAAGATGTTTTGAGCTTAGCGGGTATTAGAAAATCGGAGGTTTTACAAAAAATTTTACAGGCATTGGCTTTTCAAGTTGGTAGTGAGGTCAGCTATAATGAAATTGCACAATTAGTTGGTGTGGATAAAAACACAGTTAATAACTACATAGATTTGCTGGAGAAAGCTTTTGTGATTTTCAGGTTAAATAGTTTTAATAAAAATTTAAGAAATGAAATAAAGTCGAATAGAAAAATCTATTTCTACGACAATGGTGTTCGAAATATGTTGATTGGAAATTTTAATTCTTTAGAATTTCGTCAAGACAAAGGAGCTATATGGGAAAATTTTCTAGTCTCGGAGCGACTTAAGATGCTCTCCTACACCCAAAGTTTATCAAAACCTTATTTTTGGAGAACCACGCAGCAACAGGAAATAGATTATATTGAAACCAATGCTGATGAGGTAAAAGCTTTTGAATTTAAATGGTCTTCAAATAAAAAAATCAAATTACCTAAATCATTTCAAGATGCCTATCAACCAAGTTTTTTGGTAATAAGTAAAAAGAATTTTAGGGAATTTCTGAAATAATGTTATTTTTTTGGCTGTAAACATCCCGATTGTTTATGGGAGTAATTGCTTACTTTCAGAAAAGGCTTTCAACACTTTGTTTCTTTCGAGAATAAAATTAATCATATGATTTTTTAGAAACAAAAAATCAAACAATTCACCAAAAACACCATAGGGAACTTCGTAAAATACTTTGTCTTTCATGATAGTTAGTCCATTTTTTTCGTAAAAAATATGTTCATGACGGAAGGATTTGAATTTTCCTTCCTCCATTTCATCCACAAAATAATCGTACTGATTCATTGCTGTTATTCGGCTTTTGTGCGTCAGATAAAAACCAAAATGTTTTCCGCGCCAAGTCACCGTTTGATTGTAATTTATCAATCCGGAAGTGACTCCATCAATAGCTGTTTCGTTTGTAGGACTGGCAGATTTTTGGTGAAAGTCGATATCTCTGGAAACGTCAAAAACAGTTTGTATGGGAGCTTTTATTTGGGTCCTAATTTTTATTCTGGTCATTACATTTGTATTTTTCGTTTGTCTTCAATTGTAATTTTCGAGCCAATGGCCAGAAATACAGAAGTAGGTTGTAAATCCTTGATAAAAGCAAATTCTTTTCCGTAAACACCTTCAAAATCAATTACTGACTCGTTCTTAATTACTTCAAATTGTTGCCATCTGGGATGCGTGACTTGGTATTCAAAAGTTGCATTTTCGTTGATTTTGGTATAGCCAAAATAATGCTCCGTGATAAACTCAGCTTCAGAATCGGGTTCAATTGCAACGGGATCAATATTGGTTTCTACATGAATAGTATTCCAGTTATTGTTTACCTTCCATTGGTATGTAAATTCTCTGGAGTTTTCATTCACTTTCAAAGTATGTTTCATCGGTAGCGTTCTATAATGCTCATAGTAAAACATATTTGCGACAATTGTAATAGCATGTTTTGGAACAATTTCGCTGATAAAAACCGCACCTCTTTTCCATACTCCATTTTCTAAACGTCTCACATAAAACCGAAGATTGACCTCTTCAAAATTAGAATGAAGCGGGATTTTCATTCCCAAAACGCGCACGTTTTCAAATAGGAATCCAATAAAACTAACATAACATTTGCCGTTCCAAAAATCGATTTCCGTTCCTTTTGGGACATATTTTTCCAAAATTTGAGGATTGACTTCGTAATTAATCATTGCTAAATTATTCCATTCGGCTTTTAAAAAACTCATATTTTATTGGATTTTAATTTTTTGTAGGTATACTGAAAATCTATAAAAAAACCCGAAACCTGTTACTTCGGTTTTTACAATATTTAGAATTAAACCAATCCAGCTCTTCTCAATAATGCTTCCGGTTTTGGTTCTTGTCCTCTAAAACGTTTGTACAAAATCATCGGGTGTTCTGTTCCGCCTTTCGAAAGTACGTTTTCTTTGAATTTGGTTGCGACTTCTTTATTGAAGATACCTTTTTCCTGAAAATATTCAAAAGCATCTGCATCCAGAACTTCGGCCCATTTATAACTGTAATAACCGCTTGAATAGCCTCCTTGAAAAATATGGGAAAAAGAAGTACTCATCGCGTTTTCTTTTACATCAGGATACAATTGTGTTGCTGCAAATTGTTCGTTTTCAAAAGCTTTGATGTTTTTGATGTTCGAAGGATTCTGGGCGTGCCATCCCATGTCCAGTAATCCTAAACTCAATTGGCGCATCGTTGCCATTCCTTCCTGAAAACTTGCGCTTTCCTTGATTTTATGGACTAATTCCATCGGAATTATTTCGCCCGTTTCAAAATGATATGCAAACAAAGCTAAAGCTTCCGGTTCATAACACCAGTTTTCAAGAATCTGACTTGGTAATTCCACAAAATCCCAGTACACAGAGGTTCCAGATAAACTTGGATAGGTGGTGTTGGCTAAGATGCCGTGCAACGCGTGACCAAATTCATGAAACAAAGTTGTTACTTCGTTAAAAGTTAATAAGGATGGTTTTGTTTCGGTGGGTTTCGTGAAATTGCATACAATGGAAATATGCGGCCGTTCATTAATTCCTTTTTTAATATATTGTGATTTGAAAGAAGTCATCCAAGCACCGTTTCGTTTGCCTTTTCTTGGAAAGAAATCAGCATAAAAAACAGCAACCAGTTGGGCGTTTTCATCTTTTACTTCGTACGTTTTTACTTCTTCATGGTATTTATCTACTTCAAAAATTTCTTCGAAAGTGATTCCGTATAATTTTTGCGCTACTGCAAAAGCACCGTCCAAAACTTTTTCTAATTGAAAATACGGTTTCAGTATTTCATCATCCAAGTTGAATAGTTGTTGTTTTAATTTCTCAGAGTAATAGGCACCGTCCCATTTCTCGAGTTGCTTAATTCCGTGTAACTCTTTTGCGAAAGCGGTCAATTGTGCAAATTCTTTTAAAGCTGCCGGTTTGGCTTTTTCCAATAAATTATTCGAGAATGTTTTTACTTTCTCCGGACTTTCTGCCATTCGTTCTTCAAGCACAAAATGAGCATGAGTACCGTAACCTAAAACTTTCGCTCTGTCAAAACGCAATTTGGCAATTTTCAATACGATTTCCTGATTGTCAAATTCGTTATTTTGAAAACCTTTGGCGCCAAAAGCAATTACTATTTTCTTACGCAATTCGCGATTGTCAGCGTACGTCACAAACGGAACATAACTTGGATAATCTAAAGTAAAAACCCAGCCTTCTTTTTCTTGGCTTTTAGCCAAAGAGTGAGCGGCCTCGATAGTTCCTTTCGGTAAGCCGGCTAAATCTTCATTATTTGTAATGTGTAATTGATAGGCTTGAGTTTCGGCTAATACATTTTCGCCAAACTGCAAACTCAATTTCGATAATTCTTTGTCAATTTCTCTTAATTGATTCTTTTTGTCTTCCGGTAAGTTTGCTCCGTTTCTGGAAAAGCTTTTGTATTTTTTCTCCACAAGCGTGGTTTGTTCCGGATTAAGATTTAGTTTTTCTCGTTGCTCATAAACGGTTTTTACTCGAGCAAATAAATCAGGATTAAGGCGAACGTCATTTCCAAATTCAGATAATAACGGTGAAACTTCCTGAGCGATTTTTTGAATTTCGTCATTCGTTTCTGCTGAATTCAAATTAAAAAAAATGCTTGAGATTCGGTCTAAAACATCGCCGCTGAATGCCAATGCTTCAATCGTGTTTTCGAAAGTGGGATTTATTGGATTTTGTACAATTGCATCGATTTCGGATTTTGCCAATTCGATTCCTTTTTGGAAAGCGGGAAGGAAATCTTCGTTTTTAATTTTCGAAAAAGGTGCTGTATTGTATTTTGTATTGAAATGGTGGGTTAAGATGCTCATTTGTATTTTTGATAAAATAATTCCATGTTTAAAAATATCAAATGTACGGATTTAATAAAAAAAACTAGGTTGTCCAAGCAATTGATTTCGTTCAAAGTAGCGGAGGTAATTGTGTTATTTAAATGTTATTTATTTCGTTTGCCCGTAATAAAGTCCTAAATTGTACAACAAATGATTGGTTTTGGAAACAAGTAATCAGAAGATAAAATTAATAGTAAAAGAAATATGAAGTATCAAATCACAATAAATAGCGCTAATACAGTAGATGAAATTGAGGAATATTGGACAAATGAAGATTACATCAACCTGTTAGAAAAGTTCGATTATCCGGATGCTTCGGATGCTGATCCTGCCACTTTAAGAGAATTGTTGTTTATGGCAATAAGCGATTTTGAACCCAGAGATGCCGCTGTTGTCGTATTAGAATATAAGTTGTCAGAGGATTTGAATGAAGGTCAGATTCAACAAATTTCAAATGATATGTTTCTCGATAAAGTTTGTGAAGAATATCCGGAAATAGGATTGCATGCAAAATTGTTTCATATCAATCAATTGCTTTTTAAAGCATACAATGGAAAGTTTCCCAATGCAAAAGCAACAATCGTAACGCTCACAATCGCGCCATTAGAAAGTGAAAATAAGATTCAATTGACCAAAGAATATGTGCTTAAATTATTGAGTAAAGGATTGTCTGATGGTAATCTTATCAAAAGATTGTTTGATCAGGCGATGAATGAAAATGCTCCTTTCCCAGAAGCAGAGGATGTTTTGTGGGATTTGACAACTACGGATACTTTGAACTATACCATTCTCACTTCAGAATATTGGTTAAATAAGGAGGATATAATCGCTTCGGAATTTGAAGGGATTTTAGAAATAGCAGCTGAGGCGGAATGATAAAAGTCAAGATTTAAGTCTAAAAAAGCTCCGTAATGGAGCTTTTTCTATTTTTGGAGACTTTCAGCAGCGATGTTTACGGCTTCTTTCAATCCTGTTTTATACTTAATGACTTTCTCCAATACACTTTTGTTGTGGCTTCCTATGATTTGAGCGGCGAGAATTCCGGCGTTTTTAGCACCGTTAAGCGCAACTGTTGCAACGGGAACTCCGCCCGGCATTTGAAGAATGGATAAAACACTGTCCCAACCATCAATGGAATTACTTGATTTTATGGGAACGCCAATTACAGGAAGTGGCGACATTGAAGCGACCATTCCAGGCAAATGAGCAGCGCCGCCAGCGCCGGCAATAACAACCGATATGCCGCGGATGTGTGCATTTTGGCTGAAATCAAATAGTTTTTCAGGTGTTCTGTGTGCCGAGACGATATCGACTTCTGTTTCTATATTGAATGCTTTTAGGATATCTATGGCTTCTTGCATAATAGGCATATCGGATATGCTTCCCATTATTACGGCTACTTTCATTGTTTTTTTCGTTTAAAGTTTAAAGTTGCATACTGCGACTGAACACTGATTACTATTTAATGACCACTGATTACTCGAATCGTATTCTTCACCTCTTCAGCAATTCTTCGTGCTTCGTTAATGTCTTCATTTACGATGGTGACGTGACCCATTTTTCTAAAAGGACGCGTTTGTTTCTTCCCGTAAATGTGCGGTGTTACACCATTCCATCCTAATATTTTTTCGATATTTTGATAAATCACATCTCCAGAAAATCCTTCGGAACCGACTAAGTTTACCATAATTCCAGCGACTTTACTATCCGTATTTCCCAAAGGCAAATCAAGAATAGCACGCAGATGGTTTTCGAATTGCGATGTATAACTGGCTTCAATCGAATAATGACCCGAATTATGAGGGCGTGGAGCCACTTCATTCACGAGGATTTCATCATCTTCGGTCTGAAACATTTCAACGGCTAATAATCCCACATGATGGAATTTTTCGGAAACATTCAGTGCTATTGCTCTAGCTTTTTCGGCTACTTTGTCGTTAATTCTAGCCGGACAAATCACATATTCCACTTGGTTGGCTTCCGGATGAAATTCCATTTCCACAACAGGATACGTTTTTATTTCGCCTGATGGATTGCGACAAACAATAACGGCCAATTCATTTTTGAACGGAACCATTTCTTCGGCAATGCATTCAACATTAGCTAAATTATCCAAATCTGAAATATGCCGAATCACTTTTACACCATTTCCATCATAACCAAATTCGGTGCATTTCCATACAAATGGCAGTTTTGTTTTTGAATCCAATATAGAAACAACAAGACTTTTAAGATCGTCAAAACGTTTGTAACTGGCGGTTGGTATATTATGCTGAATGTAAAAATCTTTCTGAATTCCTTTGTTCTGAATCAGTTTCAACGTTTTTGGCGATGGATATACTTTTAATCCTTCTTCTTCTAATTTTACCAAAGCATCCAGATTTACCAGCTCAATTTCGAAAGTCAAAACGTCCACTTTTTTACCAAAATTATAAACCGTTTCAAAGTCCATTAAATCTCCTTTGAAAAATTGGTCACAGGCAATTTTGCAAGGTGCTTGATCACTTGGATCCAAAACGTAGGTTTGTATGTCGAATTTTCGGGTATCAAACAACAGCATTTTGCCCAGTTGTCCGCCACCGAGAATTCCTAATTTGAAAGCTGAAGAAAAATAATTCATTGTTTAGTTGTATGTTTAAGCAAAGATACTTTATAATGATTGAATAGGGAAATCCTATTTTATTTTCTTCGGAATTTCTCTTATGACTTTTATGATTGTCAATAAATTTTAGGATGTTTTTTTATGAAATTTACTTAAAAATACAAATTAAGGCCCAAGTATCAATTCACAAATCCGAATTCTGTATCTTTGCCCATTATTTTAAATACGAAAATAATGATACAACTTCTCGATAAACAATTTGTTCCGTTTATTTCTGCTAAAGAAATAGAGTTTGCATTGACAAAAATGGTTGCTCTGATAGAAGACGATTTCGCGGATGAAATACCAGTATTTGTCGGTGTTTTAAATGGTGCTTTTATGGTTGTTTCTGATTTTATGAAACTATATAAAAAACCATGTGAAGTATCTTTTATAAAAATGGCTTCTTATGAAGGAACTTCTTCAACAAATCAAGTGAAACAACTGATCGGACTTAACCAGGATTTGACTGGACGTTCGGTTATTATTATAGAAGATATTGTAGATACCGGTAACACGTTGGTGGAATTGAAAGAATTGTTCAAGCAACAAAATGTAAAACATTTTAAGATAGCGACGCTTTTTTTCAAACCGGAAGCCTACACTAAAGACATTAAAATAGATTACGTTGGAATCCGAATTCCAAATAAATTTATTGTTGGTTTTGGCTTAGATTATAATGGATTAGGAAGAAATTTACCCGAAGTATATAAACTAAAAGAATAACTACACATCAACATGACTAACATTGTTTTATTTGGAAAACCAGGAGCTGGTAAAGGAACTCAGGCGGAGTTTTTGAAAGAAAAATATAGATTAAAGCATATTTCTACTGGTGACGTATTCCGTTTTAATTTAAAAAACGATACAGAATTAGGCAAACAGGCAAGAGTTTATATGGATGCCGGCGATTTAGTGCCGGATGAGTTGACTACTAAAATGTTGATTGATGAGGTAAATAAACATCCGGATACCAACGGAATTTTATTTGACGGATATCCAAGAACAATCTCGCAAGCCGAAGCATTAGACGCCTTTCTTATTTCAATTGGTTCTAATGTTGCTGCAACAATTGCGCTAGAAGCTGATGATGAAATCTTGATCCAGAGATTATTGGAAAGAGGAAAAACAAGTGGTAGAATAGACGATCAAGATGAAGAAAAAATCAGAAATCGCTACCAGGAATACAATGAAAAAACGGCTCCTTTAATGGAATATTATCAGGAGCAAGGCAAATTTCATGCAGTAAATGGAATCGGTTCAATTGCGGAAATTACCGAAAGAGTAAGTAAAGTGATAGATAATTTATAGGAGCAATTCCAGCTGTACATTACAAGTCCTCAATAAAAAAAATATTTTTATAGGTCATAAAAGGAGCTTCCTTTGGTCGCTCTTTTTTGCCAAGAAAAAGTAATTTTTTTATCTCCGGGCTTTTCACTGCCATCAGGGCTAAATGATGAGGTGGCAAACAACTGTTTTCTAAATTAAAAATTTAGGAATCACATTTTAAGATATAAACGAATCAATTAAAAAATTGGAAATAGTAATAATATTTTTTCTAATACTGCTAAATGGGGTTTTCTCGATGTCAGAAATCGCATTGATCTCAGCACGAAAAAATAGACTGGAAACTGCAGCCAAAAAAGGAAATAAAAGTGCCAAAATCGCTCTGGATCTAGCGAATTCACCGAACAAATTTTTGTCAACCGTACAAATAGGAATTACTTTGATAGGAATTCTTACCGGTATTTATAGTGGGGACAAAATAACGGTCGATGTAGAAACATTTGTAAGTGGCTTTGCATTTTTAAAACCTTACGCACATTCTGTAGCAGTGGGTTTAGTTGTTGTCATATTAACTTTTTTCTCGCTCGTTTTGGGCGAATTGTTGCCAAAAAGAATTGGACTCAACCATCCGGAAGCTATTGCAAAAGCAGTGGCGTTACCGATGAAAATTGTGTCAATAATTACTGCACCTTTTATCTGGTTGTTAACTCACTCAACTGATTTTTTATTAAAAATTTTGCAAATAAAACCAACAGCAGACGGAAAAGTTACTGAGGAAGAAATAAAAGCAATTATCAAAGAAGGAACTGAAGGCGGTGAAGTTCAGGAGATAGAGCAAGATATTGTGGAGCGTGTTTTTCATATTGGCGACAGAAAAATAAACTCTTTAATGACTCATAGAAAATCAGTGATGTTTTTGCCATTACATTCAAATAAGGACCAAGTTAAGGAATTTATGCTGAAAGAACTTCATTCAATTTATCCGGTTTATGGGGAACACTATGATGATATTGTTGGGGTTGTTAACCTAAAAGATATTTTTGCACATTTTGAAAATGAAAATTTCAATTTGGCAGATATCATGACCGAAGCTCCTTTTATGATGGAGCAAACTACAGCCTATGTAGCTTTAGAGGATTTCAAAAAAACAGGAATACATTACGCGTTTGTCTCGGATGAATATGGCGTTTTTCAAGGTATAATCACGCTGAATGATATTCTGGAAGCTTTGGTAGGCGATGCTTCTGATTTTTATAAAGATGATTTTCAGTTAATAGAAAGAGAAGATGGAACGTGGTTAGTTGACGGACATTATTCGTTGCACGATTTCTTGACGTACTTTGAATTAGATGAATTAATCAATGATTATGAAGTTACAACTGTGAGCGGATTAATAATGACAGAGCTCTCTCATATTCCAAAACAAGGGGAGAAATTAATTTGGCAGAAATTTGAATTAGAAGTTATCGATATGGATGGCGTGAAGATTGATAAAGTGATGGTGAAGGCGATTAAATTATAAAAATAGATGTAAGTTGGAAGTTTGAATCTATTCAAGCTGAAATCTAAAATCTGAAATTAAAAAAAATGACAGAAGGGAATTTTGTAGATTATGTTAAAATATATGTTTCATCCGGTAAAGGAGGAAAAGGATCTACGCACTTGCACAGAGAAAAATTTATTGAAAAAGGTGGACCTGACGGTGGTGATGGTGGTCGTGGAGGCCATGTATATTTAGTGGGAAATAAAGGTCTTTGGACATTATTTCACTTAAAATTTGCCCGACACATCAAAGCTGGAAATGGTGGAGATGGAAGTGGCGACCGAAGTACAGGTGCTGATGGAGATGACAAATATATTGAAGTGCCATTAGGTACTGTTGTAAAAGACAAAGAAACTGGAGAAATATTATTTGAAATCACCGATGATGGTGAAAAACAAATTTTATCTCGCGGTGGGAAAGGAGGTCTTGGGAACTGGCATTTTAGAAGTTCAACAAACCAAACTCCCAGATACTCTCAACCTGGTTTACCTGGAGTAGAAATGGATGTAATTCTAGAACTAAAGGTGCTTGCTGATGTAGGTTTGGTAGGTTTTCCTAATGCTGGAAAATCAACGTTGTTATCAGTATTGACATCTGCTAAACCAAAAATTGCGGACTATCCTTTTACAACCTTAAAACCTAATCTTGGAATTGTAGCATACAGAGATTTTCAATCTTTTGTAATTGCAGATATTCCGGGGATTATAGAAGGAGCTGCCGAAGGAAAAGGATTAGGACATTATTTCCTACGTCATATTGAGCGTAATTCAACGTTACTTTTTTTAGTCCCTGTTGATACGCCAGATATTAAAGCTGAATATGATATTTTGGTAAATGAATTGACGAAGTATAATCCTGAAATGCTTGATAAAGAGCGTTTGTTGGTGATTTCTAAATGCGATATGTTGGATGATGAGTTGAAAGCAGAATTAAAAATAGAATTAGATGTAGCTTTCAAGGATGTTCCTTACATGTTTATTTCGTCTGTTGCGCAACAAGGTTTGACAGAATTGAAAGATAAGTTATGGAAAATGTTGAATGACTAAAAGTACTCAAAAAGTACTATTTGTATATATAAAAGGGCTTCAGATTTTTGAAGCCCTTTTTATTGGTATTCATTACAAATTTGGAATTCTCAAAACCTGTCCTGAATATATTTTATCTGGATCAGAAAGCATTGGATTATTAGCTTCAAAAATAACATCAAATTTAGTTGCGTGATTATAATAGGTTTTCGCAATTTTGAATAACCAATCTCCCTCAACCACCGTATGGTATTTTGATTCTGGTTCTTTTACAGCAACTTCTATTTGGTTGTCCACTGACGAAACTCCCTCTAGATTACCAACAGCTAAAGCGATTTTTTCAGCATCAGACTGATTATCAACTTCTCCTTTCAAAGTCACTTTTTCATTTTGTGCAACCACAGTTAAAGTTTTGAAAGATATATTCAAAGAATGTACATGAACCAAAAGCGCACTTGCTTTCAAAACTTCTTTCTCTACAACTGGAGCTTCCACCTCTTTTTTTTCGAATAATTTGGATCCTGCTCCCTTGATGAATGATAATAATCCTACAGCTAAAACAATTTAATTAATAAATACTAAAACAATGAATATCTTTCCTTTGTTCTATTTTTATGGCGGTAATTTTGTACAATGTTTTATCAATTGAAAGCTTAAATTAATTGATGAATTATAAATAGTAGAATTCCTCTCGAGGGAAAAACATGAAGAACTTTTTTAAATTAAAGATCGTTACTATTTTACCATAAACCGAATTCCTTGGGTATGACTGGTAAATTCAGGAGCGTACATACTTTGAATAGTTGTAATTCCGTTAGAGAAATCACCGCTATTATTTACACGAAGATCATATTCTAAAACAAAAACACCTTTGTTTATTTGGTCAAAAAAGAAATGAGTTGCGGCATCTTTTGTACTTTTATAGAAACCCAATCCGCTTTTATATTGGTATGCTGAAAGTACATCTACAGGTTCAAAACAAGAAGCACGCATATCTTTTAAATGCACAAATTCCATATCTTCCTTGGCAGAAATCACTAATCGAACGGTAACTAAATCACCAAGTTGAAGCGGATTATTCGAAGTTATTCGTTGCAGTATTTCGCCTTTGTCGGTATTTTTCTTAACATACAATTCTTTAGAAACTGATAGTGCAGCGGTAGAAATGGTTTTTATTTTATCCAAATCTTCAAAGAATTGCCAATAAACACCACCGAAACCTGGAACTTTCGATTTGTTATCGATGGAAATAGTTGCCATGTCTTTTTTAATTTCATCTGCCTTCCAGTTAAGTTTTACATAACCTGTTTCGGCTTCTTTTTCGTTTTCGGATAGTTTTCTGGTTAGGATTTTCTCGTTTCCAATTTTGAAAATTGTATTGTCTTTCACACTCAACCAATCTGTTCCTTGCATCAATAAAGCATAAATTGCTTCGGTGGTCGATTTTGTCGTGGGCCAGTTTTTAGTTTGTTTGTTTTTTAATAACCAAACTTTCATGGCATTTACGGATTCATTATCGTTTGTAATTTCGGCGAAAGCCTCAATCAGTAAAGCCTGAGTTTCGATAGGCGCTTGATACCAATACCAGCCAGATTTGTTGGCAATCCAATACATTCCCCAATTTTCATTGTTTGAAGCGGTTTCTTTTAGGTTTATCAGAATTTTTTTGGCAGTTTCTTTTTCGCCAAAACGATTTAAGGTCAAGGCCGCCAATCCTTTTTCGTATAAAGAATAAGTCAACCACTCTTTTTTGGCAGTTTCAAGGTACAGTTTAGTTACTTTTTTTAACGTGTCTGAAAGCGGATAAGTTTTCAAATAGAAACTTCGGGTGTATAAATAATGTAATTCAGTATACGGATTTGACCAAATCAATTTATCGGTTGCGTTTAATTTTTCTGTTGTGGTTTTGTGATTTTCTAAAAACTTTTGATCCAAAAACGGAATTCCTGTTGCAGTAATTTGTTTAATTTTAACTGCATTATTTTCGGTAGTGCTTAATTTTGAGAGATGCCCCAAACCAGCCAAAATGTGTCGGGTTATGTATTCGTTTTCGGTGCTTCCTTCAAACCAAGCGAATCCTCCCGAAGCATTTTGCTTTTGTTTTAACTTCTTGAAAGTAGCTTCTTGTGCATTTTTCATTTTTTCTAGGTCAAAAAGTAACGCTACGTTTTTTTTCTTTTCGTCTTCACTTTGCGCATCATTCAGCCAAGGTGTTTCGGCAAGAATTATCGATTTTAATTCCTCGTTTTCTTCCAGTTCCGAATTCAATTTTCCGTTTTTTCTCCAAGTTTCGAATAGATTTGCTATTTTCGGATTACTCGAAATGATTTCCGAAGCCAAAGCATTCGCATAAAATCGGGCAAAGGTTTGTTCCGCACATTCGTGTTCAAATTCCATTAAATAGGGTAGCGATTGAATGGCAATCCAAGAGGGATTTGAAGTGTATTCTAACGTAAATTGATGGTTTCGTAAAGTAGTAGAAGTGTTATTTTTTAGATTCTCGAAAGTGTATTCTTTCTTCGAATTTTCTCGTACCCAAATCGGGATACTTTCGGTAACCAACATATTATTAGTTAAAACCGGAAGTATGTTTTCTTCGCCATCCGAAAAGTTTCCTGCTTTGGCCAAAACTTTATACTGAACGCCTTGTAGACCTTCTGGAATATAAATTTTCCAACTCACGGTTGTATTTCCAAAAGGAGCGATTTTGAAATTTCTTACTGTATTCGCATTTCTCATTTTAGCATCGATTGATTGCATTGTGGTCGCATCAAAAAGTTGCAAGACAGCGATTCCTGTTTTGGCTTCACTTGTAATGTTTGCCACTTTTGCCGTGATGACTATCGAATCTTTTTCTCGGAAAAAACGAGGGAAATTAGGCGTCACCATTAACTCTTTTTGAGTAATAACACTTTTTTCTAAATAACCAGAACCAGCTTCTTTGTTGTGTGCCAATAATCGGAGTTTCCAAGCGGTCAAAGCTTCAGGCGAAGTAAAATTGAAACTTACTTTTCCCTTGGCATCTGTTTTTAAATTCGGATAAAAGAAAGCAGTTTCCGAGAGATTTTTTCTGGCTTTAACTTGAGTCAAGGCTTCTAATGCTTTTTTGGTTGTGATGATAATGACGCCGTTAGCTCCTTTGCTTCCGTATAATGCGGTGGCTTTTTCGGCTTTTAAAATATTAACAGAAATGATGTCCGATGGAGAAATTAATTTGAATTGTTCCTCAGTTATTAGTTCGCCATCAACGATATACAAGGCGTTTTTGTAATTAGCTAAAATACTTGAGTTTCCTCTAATTGTTATTCCACTGGCTTTTCCTTCTAATTTTATATCTATTCCTGCAGTGTTGTAAATTTGATTGTCCGCTTCTTCTACAACTTCCGGTGTAGCTGCAGTTAAAGATTTCTTTTTTACACTGCTATAACCCACAACGACAACTTCTTGTAAACTATTACTGGATTCTTCTAATTGAACATCAACTACTTTGGTGTCGATTGTAATTTTTTTAGATTCGAATCCAATGTAGGAGAACGTTAATTCTTCTCCTACAGCGGCTTCTATTTGATAATACCCATCAAAATCAGTTTCAGTACCGCGTTCAATTCCTTCTATAGTAACTCGCGCGCCGGGTAAAGGGTATTTCCCGTCAGTGACAATCCCTGAAATCATTTTTGCATTTAGCGGTTTTTTACTTTTAGTATTTAGCTGTTTTTGATATTCTTTTAGTTGCTGTTTTGTGAAAGAATCGTTGAAGTTGAATCCAAACCACATTAATTTGGTAGTTTCATCAATAAGTTCTATTCGATTAAAAATTGGATTTAGATTCCGAATGTAACTTGATGTTTTATCAAATCCTAAACTAGTTTTAAAGTTAGCAAAGTTGTAGTTATAATCATTGAATTTCAATCCATTCCAATCTCTTTTGGCAAACTGATCTAAAGAACTATCGTACATTGAAGCCAAAACTTCGGCTTCTTTTGTAGTGTTGGATGATTTTAATTGAAAAGACCAATTTTCACTGCTTCCTGGTTGTAATTTGTTTCTGAAACTTTCAACTGTGAATTCCAATTTGAATTCTTTTTCTTTGAGGATTACTTCTATTTGGTCGTAAAAAGTCTGATTTTCGAATACACTTTCGAAACCTACTTTTATTCTTTTTTCAAATTCCTTTTTTAGCGGAATTTTGATAATGATTTCATTGTTTTGCAAATGAAAAGTATTCTCAAAATAAAGGAAACTTTGGTAATCTCCAGTTGTATTGATATAAAGTTCCGGAATAACCGACGTTAATTTTACTAAAACAAAACCATCTTTCTTAGCATCAGTATTGATTTGTTCTGCGACAAATAATTTACTCGAATCGATTTTGTCCTTGCTCTGTATCAATTGGAAATTAGAATTGGTTTCTATTGGATTTTCAAAAGCGTCTTTGGCCGAAAAAACCACTTTATAATTCCCGGATTTGTACTTGGAAATAAAATCTAATGCTGTTTTTTTATCTTTTTCAGTGTTAATTTTTTTAGAAAAGACCAGAATTTCAGTGAGTTTTAGGTCATTTGGTTTTTTATTGTCTTCGTATGGAAAGGAGCGCTCAAAATCTTCTTTTGAAATAGTTTCAATTTCTGGTTTCGTAAAAACTCTAGATTTAAATTTATTCGAAAAAGGACTGACATAATAGAGTTTAATTTCGCCTTTAACAGCTAAAAATTCTCCATTGAGATTGGTGCTGTTTAGTTCAATTTCATTTTTATTTTTGGTTTCAATTCGGTTTGGGATAGTTGTAGTAAGTGTCAAAGAATGGTAGCCAATCCTAACATTTGTTTGGGTTTGGTGCGTTTCGCCATTACTATCAGTAACGGATGCTGTGATGTAGTATTCAAAAATGGGTAACTGTTCTTTGGAAGCATTTTCAAAAGGTTTGGCGATGAAATTTATTTCAAATTTTCCCGCAGCATCTGTTTTAGTTTCTCCAACTAAAATAATTTCTGATTTACCGTTTTGGTGGTAATAATAACCGTTGTTTAAGGTGTAAGGAATGAGTGTGACCTTGTAGGCTACTTTTGCATCCGAAATATTGCTTCCGGCAAAAGCTTTGGCCAATCCATTTACGCTTACTTTTTGATTGACTTGATAGGAATTTTTAAAAGGCTCGAAAGTCACTTCAAATTTTGGGCGTTTGTATTCTTCAACTCTGAAAGATATTTCAGAATCATTAAATTCTATATCATCCCAAAACTGATGTTGGTCATTTGTTTTAACAAAAATAAAATTTTTATTATTGTCGGGTTCATCAGCTGTCATTCTGAAATTTCCTGTCAGTCCACTTTTAGGTAATAAAAATTCTCCGGAGAAGGAGCCGTATTCATTGGTAACCACATCAAATTCTTTGAAAACAGTACCATTTGGGTCTTGAATTGTAATTTTGAAAGATGCTTTTGCAACAACACTCGTTTTGTCTTGTCCTTTCCTAAAAGCAATTCCTTTGTAGTAAACCGTTTGTCCCGGACGGTAAATGGCGCGGTCCAAATAAAATTCGACTTTTCCTTTTGCTTTCTGGTTTTCTATCGTCGCGTAATCATTATAGTAATTCGCGTAACGATTGTTCAATAATAGAGAATCGTTTTCAGTTGTAAATTCAATAAGATTATAGTTACGGTTGTTATTTTCTTTGAGATACGTTGCTTTGCCATTTTTGTCGGTTAAAATAGTTTGATTTAATAGTGTTATAGAAACATTTTCTAAAGGTTTTCCAGTTTTTCTGTCCAACACCTGATAATTTTCTTTCTTATCGTTTTCCGAAGTTAGAACTGTAATATTTGAAACAGTGATAGTTTCGTAAGCAAATGCTTTTGAGTTCTTGATAACTGCGTCACTTTCAAAATACACCAAATAACTGCCTGTTTTTAATGGCGGTAAAAGCACTTCAGTGCTGTATTCGAAATAATTATTTTTTTCTTCAACTTCATAGTATTTGGTTGCAATTGCTATTTTGTTTTTAATTATAGCAGATACTAAACTGTCTTTTTTATAAGGGGAATTTTGGAAGTCTTTTATGTCGTTTTGATCGATTTTAAAGAAAGAAATCGAAAGGCGGTTTGTGTTTTTGTACTGAACAAAAGCTCTTGTGATTTCATCACTATATACGAATTTTTGAAGTTGAATATTCAGTGATTTAGAACCAATGTTTTGTTTCTTTTTTTGGGCCAGTTTGTGTGCATTAGAACGATTGTTGATGCTAATAATACTGTCGAGAGTTGCAACGGCTTGAATCTTATAATTTGGATGAATTTCTTTTGAGGCATATCTGTTCAGAATAATTGCTTTTTCTAACTGAATATTTTGAGTCAAAATTAGGTCCTTAGATTGTTTTTGAATCGCATTCAAGGACTTCATAAATGTATCAACAGATTCTAATATATAGCTGTTGCAAAATTGAATTCTGTCAAATTGGTTTTCTAAATCAGGAGCGTCTTTTTCTTGTTTCTGATACAATTCCAGCACTTTTTTTAGTTTTTCATTTTTTACAAAAGCAAAATTTAATTTTAAAAAGGATGCTGAATTTCCTAAAAGTTCTTTTTCATAGGGTAAAAATTCCTTTTTTTGAATTTCCCATTGCTGAATCTGCTGAGTAAGTAACGCAATGTTTTCTTTTAATAAATAGTTAAACAGATTGGCTTTTTTTGTTTTTTCTTCATCACTATAATCAAAAATAAGAAGGTAATTACTCAAGGAAGTTTGTTTTAATACCGCTTCGTCCAGTAGTGTTTTTTCTAAAGCACGATTAATCTGTTCCAAAAAGTCTTTTGAAGTCCACGTTAAAAATTGATCATCAATACTTACAGTATTTGTTCTGTTGTACAGTAAATAGGAGTTATGCTTTTGATAATCAATCAAGCATTTCGCATAAACTAAATTCAAAATCGCTTTCGTTGGAACTGAAGCTTTATTGATTTCAGTTTTTAAATTGTTTATAATTTTGGTTTGCGCGTTTTCATCCAAGACTTGCAAATATTTTGATTCGTAAAAAAAGCATTTTATTATTTGGATTTCATTTTTATCCCGAGTAGCTTTTTGCTGTATTTTTGAAACTATTTCATTGGCAGATTTAATTTTTCCATCATTTTCATATTCAATTACCTTAAGCCAGTTTTTGTCATAATCTTGTCCAAAAATTGAAGTAGAGATGAAAAGGAATAGTAAAAGAATATTTTTCATAATTTGCGTTTAAAATAGTGAAGAAATATTCCCTAATGTGCTTAATTTAATATCAGAAAATATTTCCTACTAAATTACTAATTTTTACTTAAAATCAAATCTAACGTATCATATTTCCCTATTTTTGAAGAATGAAACATATTATTTATTTATTTGTATTCCTACCGGTTATGATGTGGTCTCAATCTGATTTCGATAAAGCAGAAAAGCTATTCAAAGCACAAAAATTTGATCTGGCGCAGTTAGTTTTTGAATCTATTTTAAAGACCAATCCATCAGATTTGAAGACTATTGAATATCTGGGAGATATTGCCGGACATCGTAAATCTTGGGATAAAGCTATTGGGTATTACAAAAAACTCAAGCAGCTGAAACCTTCCGAGGCCGATTATCATTTTAAATATGGAGGAGTTTTAGGCATGAAAGCCAAAGATTCAAACAAGTTTAAGGCGCTTGGAATGATTGATGAAGTGAAAGCTTCCTTTGAAAAAGCCATCATTCTGAATCCAAAACACATTGAATCGCGTTGGGCACTGATAGAGTTATATATTCAATTACCGGGAATAGTTGGCGGAAGCGAATCTAAAGCTATAAAATATTCCAACGAATTATTGCAATTATCACCCGTTGACGGATATTTGTCAAGAGGCCATATTGAGGAATATTTTAAAAGATACAATGTTGCAGAACAACAATATAAGAAAGCAATTCTTGTAGGAGGTTCAAAAACAAGTTATCAAAAGTTAGCTAATTTGTATAAAAATAAAATGCGAGATTCTGAAAAAGCAAAAGCAATATTGGAAACCTACAATAAAAAAAATTAGGACTGATCTTAATTTATCTTGAACTCAACAACCATAAACCAAAATTAGAATGCGTACACATTTTATAGCTATCGGAGGAAGCGCTATGCACAATCTGGCTTTAGCATTACACAACAAAGGATATCAAGTTACCGGAAGTGACGATGCAATTTTTGAACCATCAAAATCTAGATTAGACAAAAAAGGAATTTTACCACCAGTATTAGGTTGGTTTCCTGAAAAAATAACTGTAGATATCGAAGCTGTAATTCTTGGAATGCATGCCAAAGCAGATAATCCTGAATTATTAAAAGCGCAAGAATTAGGACTGAAAATATATTCGTACCCGGAATTCCTTTATGAACAATCCAAGAATAAAACACGAGTTGTTATCGGTGGTTCTCATGGAAAAACCACGATAACTTCAATGATTTTACATGTAATGCATTACCATAACATTGCAGTGGATTATATGGTTGGCGCGCAACTGGAAGGTTTCGATACGATGGTGCATCTTACGGAGGAAAATGATTTTATCGTTTTAGAAGGAGATGAATATTTGTCTTCGCCAATTGATCGCAGACCTAAATTTCATTTGTATCAGCCTAATATTGCATTAATTTCTGGAATTGCGTGGGATCATATTAATGTTTTTCCAACGTATGAGAATTATGTAGAACAGTTTGAAATTTTCATTGGTAAAATTACTAATGGTGGGATTCTCGTTTATAATGAAGATGATAGTGAAGTAAAACGAGTTTGCGACGCTGCAACAAATCCAATCCGAAAATTAGCGTATCACACTCCAAAATATAGCGTTAGCGATGGTGTGACACTTCTAGAAACTCCGGAAGGCGATATGCCTATTGAGGTTTTTGGAGCGCATAATCTTAATAATTTGGCTGGAGCCAAATGGATTTGCCAAAATATGGGCGTTGATGAAGCTGATTTTTATGAAGCGATTGCCAGTTTTAAAGGCGCTTCAAAACGATTGGAAAAAATAGCCGAAAGCAAAACGAAAGTAGCCTATAAAGATTTTGCACATTCACCAAGCAAAGTGGCTGCAACTACAAAAGCGGTAAAAGAGCAATATCCAAACCGGACTTTAGTGGCTTGTTTAGAATTGCATACGTACAGCAGTTTAAATGCGGAATTTCTGAAAGAATATGAAGGGGCATTGGAATATGCTGATAAAGCAGTAGTTTTCTATTCGCCGGATGCGGTAAAAATTAAACAGCTTGAAGAAGTTACATACGACCAAATTGCAAATGCTTTCAATAGAAAAGATTTAATTATTTATACGAATCCGAAAGATTTCAAAGACTATTTATTCAACTTGAATCTTGAAAATACGGCTTTGCTGTTGATGAGTTCCGGTAATTATGGGGGATTAAACTTTGATGAAGTAAAGGAATTGATAAAGTAAGTAGTGATATGAGTGATGCTATTATAATTTGTAAAACTACAAGTGAAAATCCGGATTTCATAAATCTCATATCAGCATTAGATAAAAGTTTGTGGGAACGTTATCCGGAATTGAAAGCAGATTATTGGGGAAATAATATTTTGGAATTAAATCCAAATGTCGTTATTATTTATTTGGATAACAAAGCGGTGGCTTGTGGTTGTTTTAAAAAATACAATAAAAATACAATTGAAATAAAACGAATGTTTGTTTCGCCTGAAGCCAGAGGAATGGGTCTAGCGCAAAATATTTTACGTGAATTAGAGCTTTGGGCACATGACTTAGGATATTTATTTTCTGTTTTGGAAACTTTATTCAAACAAAAGGAAGCTATTGCTTTGTATCAAAAAACGGGATATACAATAGTTGATAATTACGAGCCTTACGTGGGTTTAGACAATAGTATTTGCATGGAGAAACAAATTTAAACAACAAGATGAATGGCTGAAAATTCCTTTTTTCCTATTACCAATTGGTCCGAAGATGATAAGCCGCGAGAAAAACTGATGCTCAAAGGCAAAAGTGTTTTGAGCGATGCCGAATTGATTGCCATTTTGATTGGTTCAGGAAGCAGAAACGAGTCAGCGGTTGATTTAAGCAAACGGATTTTGGCAAGTGTAGATAATAATTTAAATGCATTAGGGAAATTATCTTTGTCGCAGCTCATGCAATTTAGAGGAATAGGGGAGGCGAAAGCAATTTCTATCATTGCAGCTTTAGAATTAGGAAGACGCCGAAGAGGGGAGGATGCAGTGGAATTGAAGAAAATCACTTCGAGTAAAATCATATTCGAAATTATGCAGCCTATTATTGGCGAATTGCCGCATGAAGAATTTTGGATTATATATATGAATAATTCAAATAAGGTTATTTCGAAATCGCAGTTGAGTAAAGGCGGAATCACAGGGACATTGGTTGATGTTCGCATCGTTTTTAAAACGGCGCTCGAAATGGGAGCTACAGCATTGATTTTGTGTCACAATCATCCTTCAGGTACTTTGATTCCCAGTGATGCTGACAAACAGATTACAAGGAAATTAAAATTGGCAGGCGATAGTTTAGAAATAAAAGTATTGGATCATCTCATTGTGACTGAAACTAGTTATTACAGTTTTGTAGACGAAGGAATATTTTAAAAATATAAAATGAAACAAACACATATAAAAGACGTTTTTTTTGATTTAGATCATACGCTTTGGGACTTTGATAAAAATTCAGAGTTGACATTCCAAACTATTTTCAATAGAAATCATCCTACAATAGAAACAAAAGAATTTATTGAAAAGTATGTACCGATAAACCAAGAATGTTGGAAGTTGTATCAATATGATAAAATTACCCATGAACAATTGCGGTACAATCGACTCAAACATTCTTTTGATGCTATGAATTATTCGATTTCCGATGAAGAAATTGATTCAATAGCAAATGATTATATCCGGTTTTTGCCAGAGAATAATCATCTTTTTGATGGAACAATCGAACTTTTAGACTATTTGAAACCGAAATATAATTTGCATATTATAACCAATGGTTTTGCCGATGTTCAATTTAAAAAATTAAATAATTCGAAAATCGGTTCCTATTTTCAGACGATTACTAATTCTGAAATGGCAGGAGTAAAAAAACCAAATCCTATTATTTTCGATTACGCTATAGATTTGGCTAAAGCCCAAAAAGAACATAGTATTATGATCGGCGACAGCTTAGATGCGGATGTTCAAGGAGCGTTAGATGCGGGTTTAGACGCTATTTATTTCAATGAAGGGTGTATGACTGTTGAAGATCATATCAAACAAATTAATCATTTATTAGAACTTAAAAAATATTTATAAATATGAAAAAGCAATTTTTATTAGTAGTACTACTCGTTTTTAGTTATACTTATTCTCAATCTGTAAACGATTATAAAGCTTTTATTGTTCCCGTTAAATATGATTTTTTAAAAGGAGAAAATCAATATCGTTTGAATACACTAACTAAATTTAATTTGAATAAAGCCGGTTTTAATTCGTTTTACAACAATGAAACTATTCCGGTAGAATTTAATGACAGATGTGGTTTGCTATATGTTGATGTTGTTAAAGAGAATAGTTTTTTGACAACTAAACTCTACATAACCATGAAGGATTGTAATGACAAAATTATATTTCAATCCGCCGTTGGTAAAAGTAAAGAAAAAGAGTACCAAGTTGCCTACACCGAAGCGTTGAATGAAGCATTTCAGTCCATTAACAACTTGCAGTACAAGTACAGTGGTCAAAAGATTGCGAAAACTGAATCTGGTAGTGAACTAGAAGTAAGTAAGACTGTTTCTAATCCTGTAGCTAAAATTGAAAAACCAGTTTTGAATACACCTAAGATTATAAGCAAAGAAGACGCTACTTTACTTTACGCACAACCCACAGCTAATGGATATCAGTTAATTGATAGTACGCCAAAAGTGATTATGAAAGTTTTTCATACTTCAAATAAATACTGTTACATTGCTGTGAAAGATGACATTCAGGGAGTTTTAATACTAAAAAATAATGAATGGGTTTTCGAATATTATCAAAACGACCAGCTGTGGTCTGAAACAGTAGCGGTTAAGTTTTAGATAAAAACTTTGTATTTACTAAAATAGATAAGAAAACGTATTTAGCAATAAATGCATTTTTTTATGGTTTGATTTTAATAACCGTATTTGTTTTTCCATCGGTTTTTTAAGAACTCTCGTGTAATGTTTTCTCTTGAGTTATTTCCAGGAATATATATGGGATTATTGGATAAGGCTTCTGGTAGGAATTCTTGTTCTGCGAAATTATTGATATAATCATGAGCATATTTATATTCTTCACCATAACCCAATTCTTTCATCAACTTAGTAGGAGCATTGCGTAAGTGAATAGGTACCGGTAGATCTCCGGTTTGTTTTACAAGCTGTTGCGCAGTTCCAATTGCCAGGTACGACGCATTACTTTTTGGGGATGTCGCGAGATAAACTGCACATTGACTCAAAATAATTCTACTTTCTGGATATCCAATTGTAGCTACAGCCTGAAAAGTATTATTAGCCATAACAAAAGCTGTTGGATTGGCATTGCCGATATCTTCACTGCTTAGAATTAGCATTCTTCGTGCTATAAACTTGACATCTTCACCACCTTCAATCATTCTCGCGAGCCAATAAACTGCTCCATTAGGATCACTTCCTCTAATGGATTTTATAAAAGCAGAAACAATGTCATAATGTTGTTCACCGGTTTTGTCATATAAAACGGTATTTTGTTGTACCAAAGAGAAAACCAAATCATTAGTGATATTAATTTCGTCTTCATTTGAAGCATTTACAACAAGTTCAAAAATATTTAATAGTTTACGTCCATCACCGCCGGAAAGTCTCAATAAAGCCTCGGTTTCACTTAAAACAATATTTTTTGTAGATAAATAAGTATCTGTTTTCATCGCACGTTCCAATAAGGATTCTAAATCATGTTTGGTAAATGCATTCAAAACGTACACTTGACAACGAGATAGCAATGCAGGAATTACTTCAAAACTCGGGTTTTCAGTAGTGGCGCCGATAAGGGTAATCCACCCTTTTTCTACTGCAGCCAATAGGGAATCTTGTTGCGATTTACTAAAACGATGAATTTCATCAATGAATAAAATAGGATTTCTAGCAGTAAATAAACCACCACTTTGCTTCGCTTTTTCAATCACCTCGCGAATGTCTTTAACACCCGAATTGATCGCGCTCAAAATGTAAAATGGTCGTTTTGATTCCTGTGCAATTATTTGTGCTAAAGTAGTTTTTCCAGTTCCCGGTGGTCCCCAAAAAATTAATGAAGGGATAATCCCTTTCGCAATTTGTTGTGTCAATGAGCCATTTGGTCCAACCAAATGGGATTGACTGATGTAGTCTTCTAATTTTTGTGGTCGTATACGTTCCGCAAGTGGTGCTTCCATAATGTAAAATTACAGTTTTTTTAATTTGAAACAGTTTGCGTTTGTGAAAGTTTTTTTTAGGAGCTATTTCCAGCTTTGCACTTTATTTTTTATATCTTGTTGAAAAAACAAAATATAAAAGGATGCCGTTTCTATCTGGGCTAGGCTGTTGTTAAAAAATGCATTTTCAGTTTAAATATGACAAAATAGCATTAAATTATTTTTGGACAAGTATTTGAAACAGGAGTAGAGTATATAATTGCTAGTTACTTATGGACAAACATTTTAAATTCACGAATTTAGTCATTGGACTGCCTCTTTTTTTTGTGCTTGTATTGTGGTTTGTCTTTTGGCTCGAAATCAGATTTGATTTTGACTTTGTCCAAAATGGAATTTACCCTCGAACATTTTCAGGTTTGCAAGGAATTATTTTTAGTCCGTTCATTCATGCGGACATGAAACATTTGTACAATAATTCTATTCCGTTACTAATACTTTTAGCTTCCTTACAATTTTTTTATGCAAAACAATCACTTCAGGTCATTGGGTACGGAATTATTTTGTCCGGCTTTATTACTTGGATGATCGGCAGAAATAATTATCATATTGGTGCAAGCGGACTAATATATGTACTTTTCAGTTTTGTTTTTTTTAAAGGAATCCAGACTAGGTATAGTCGTCTTGTAGCATTGTCACTTGCTGTTATTGTGGTATATGGCGGATTGGTTTGGTATATTTTTCCAACACCAACTGTCGATGGTGAAAATTCTATTTCTTGGGAAGGACATTTGGGAGGGTTACTGACAGGATTGCTTCTTTCAATTATTTATAAAACTCCTGAGTATAAAAAAATCATTAAGTATGATTGGGAACATGTAAATTTTGATCCTTCAGAAGATAAATTTATGCAACGTTTTGATGCTAATGGAAATTTTGTTAATTTACCAAAAGTTGAAGTTGAAGAACAACAACAGGAATTGTTAACGTATTATACTTCCGTTTTTCAGGTAAATTATGAAGTTGTTACAAATGAGAAAAAATGAATCATAACTGAAGTTATAATTCATTTTTTAGAAGAAGATGTTATAATAAAAATTCTAAGATCGTTGTCGTACCGCTTCATATAAAAAAGCACCACAGGCTACAGAAACGTTTAATGAACCAATCGTTCCAAACATTGGAAGTTTAGCCTTCTCGTCAACAATTTTTAAAACCGATGGGTTTACACCACGATCCTCTGAGCCCATAATGATAGCTACAGGTTCATTCAAAGAAATGTCATAAATGTTTTGATCCGTTTTCTCAGTCGCCGCAACAGTCTTTATACCACTAGCCTGCAATAAGAAGATAGCGTCTTTGATGTGTTCTACTTTACAAATGGGAATATTAAAAACTGCACCCGCAGATGTTTTTACCGTATCGCCATTCACTGGGGCTGAACCCGCTTTTTGAACGATGATTCCATTCACTCCCGTACATTCTGCCGTTCTAATGATAGCACCAAAATTACGGGCATCCGATATTTGATCCAAAATCAAAAACAAAGGTTTTTTTCCGTTTTCAATTACTGATTCGATCAAAGATTCCAAATCAAAAAAAGAAATAGGAGAGATAGTAGCTACAGCACCTTGATGATTGTTAGGGGTCAATCTGTTTAGTTTTTCAACAGGAACATAGGAAAAGTTGATGTTTCCGCGCTTCATCACCTTCATTAAGTCTTTCATTAGTTCGCTACTTGCTTCCTTTTGAATATAAACTTTGTCTACCGTTGCGCCTGCTTGTATTGCTTCAATTATTGCTCTAATCCCAAATATTTGATGTTCTTTTTCCATGATGCAAATATATATAAAAAATTTATCGTAGTAAATGACAACGTTTTTTTAATTTTTGAAAATATAATTTATTTAGTTTCCTGTTAACGACAAAAAAAGGCTGTCTTTTCAGACAGCCTTAAAAAAAATCTAAACGTATTTTAACTACGGTACATACCAGAAGGGACCTTGTGTTGTAATTTGAGCAGATGTCAAAATTGGCACGTTTCCTGAGTTAGCATTGTACTCTGATAAAGGATATATAAGTCTTTTTGGTCTAGATGGTTGCAAGTTGAAACCATTTATAGACCCAGGAATTACAGGGAAACCTGTACGTGTGTAGTTGATATAGTTTTCAACACCATGAATACCGCTTAAGGCGATCCATTTTTGTGTTAAGATCACTTGAATTTTATTTGTACTTGCAGTCCAACCAAAATTAGGTTTTGTGTCAATTTCAGTCAAATAAGTTCCTATCGTTGCTCCTAAATAAGTGAAAGAAGCTTGAACCCCTTCATTAAACAATGTTTGCGCTGTACCTGTTAAAAAACCTCTTTGAACAGCTTCAGCTTGAAGGAATTTGCTTTCAGATAATAACATCAGTGCTCCTGCTTTTGATGAACCAGCTGCAGTTCTCGCTGCTGTATTTGCTCCTACATAGTTTGTCAATCCTAATCCAAATCTTGATGTTGGATTTGAAGTGTTATTTTGTCCAGGAACTGGTTTTTGTCCTTGATCTGTTCCTACTACTTTTCCTCCTACAAGAGTCCATAGTCTAGATCTTCTCGCATCAATAACTCCTGCTGTTGGTCCACCTGTTTCGCCATTTAATACATCGGCGAAATGTTTTGAAGAAGTAAATAAAGTATTTGTTGTATTTGTTGTTGATCCTGCAGCATCTCTAACAAAAGAACCAAAAAATGGACTTTGTTTGTCATTGTTCGCAGAAGAATACCCTGGATTAATTAAAACGTCACTAGTTATAAAATTGTTTAAAGCTCTCAAATCTGCGTATTTTGTGTTTAAATAAGTTACCGTAGTTGCATCGGTAAGCTTGCTTTGTCTTAACAAAATTCTTAATTCGATTGTATTCGCTAATTGTAACCACCTGCTCATATTTCCGCTAAAGACAACGTCTGTAGCCACTCCTTCTGCAGTTGCAGATGGATTTTGGATTAGCGCACGAGCTTCTTCTAATTCTTTAATTAATTCTTTGTAAATTATAGCATCATCAGTGTACGCTGGTGTAAGGTTTTGTTGTCCTTTGAAAGCTTCGAAATAAGGCACATCGCCATATAAATCGACAATATATTGCATGTAATGCGCTTTCATAATTTTAGAGATAGCAATGAAGTTTCCCTGATTTGGTAAGTCAGTTTCTATAATCTTTTGAAAGTTGTTTACACTTCGGTACAAACCATCCCATACTGCAGCGTAAGTATTGTTGTCAAAGTTATATGAATACTCAACTTGTAAAGGATTAGTAAATTGATAAATATTACCTCCCCATGCGTTTGTCATGATGCTACCTAATCTATTCATGTTGATAGCTTGGGTTCTGAATGCTTGTGATTGAGCACCTGGTAGTATAAGTCTAGGAGGAAGAGATTCTTCCAGTGGACTATTTACGTTAGTATTATCAGCTAAGTAGTCACTACAAGATGTTAGAGATACCGCTGCTACCGCTAGTATTAAAAATATTTTTTTCATGTCTTCTAATTAAAAAGTTAAATTCATGCTTCCGCCAAAAGTTCTTGTATTTGGATATTGTCCAGTACCAGAAAATCCTTGCCCATTTCCATTATTTGCTGTACTGTCAGAAGCTTCTGGATCTGTATAGCCTCTATTGCTCTTAGCTAATACAGTGAATGGATTTCTGGCATTAATACCGAATCGTAACGATGTTAATCCAAATTTCTCTATAACTACTGTAGGTAAAGAGTAGCTTAAAGCAAGTTCTCTTACTTTAAATGCTGTAGCATCAATTACATTGTGTTCTCCAGTTCTACTTAAAGTTCCATAATAATCGATAATACCATTAGGTCCATGTCCAGCTGATGAAAAAACAGAAGTATTTGGAGCATAAATTCCTGATCCAGGTGCTGTTTCTACTACTGAATTTGGTAAAATGAAACCAACTTCTCTATCAAAATCAGCTGATTCTACTAAACGTCCAGGCCATGTCAAATCGTATTTAGTTCCGGAAATTATTTGGTGACCAGTTCTATAATCCATTACAGCTGACAATGTAAACCCTTTGTATGAGAAAGAGTTCGATAGCCCTAAAATATAATCTGGGGTTGCTTTACCTAAAATAGAGTTTGAAGAAGATCTTGTAGGAAGACCAAATTGATTTACGATTATGCTGCCATTACCGTCTCTTAAAAAAGTAGTACCTTTAATTAAAGGAAATTCTTCACCCACTTGAGCAAAAATTCCTGTTCCGGTTGCTGCGTTAGAGAAAAGGTTGATTTCATTTGCTCCAGCAGCAAGTGAATTTATAACAGATTTGTTGGTTGAATAGCTAGCTCTTAAATTCCAAGTGAAATCTTCGGTTTTAATCGGAATTAATCCTAAATCGATTTCAAGCCCTTTGGTAGTCATATCACCGATGTTTGATTGTGATGTTGCTAATCCAGAAGCTGATGAAGCTGTAGCCGCTGTAATTAAATCTTTTGTGTCAGATATGTAAGCAGACCCATCGATTGTAATCCTGTTATTGAAAAGCCCAATATTTAAATTAACCTCTTTTGTAGTTACAAATTCTGGTTTAATATTTTTATCAGTAGGTCTTTGATTGACTATGTAAGAACCCAATTGACCATAAGGAAATCCTGTAGGAAATACCCCAATTTCAGATGTAGCATACGGTTGGATTGATGATGAGTTACCTACTTTTACAATGTTTGCAGATAGTTTTAAGTAACTTAAAGTTTCGCTTTTTAATCCTTCAAATGCTAATGTTGGTATGAAAGATATACCAGCACTTGGGTAGAAAAAATTATTATTTTCTTTTGATAGTACTGAAGTCCAATCGTTTCTTCCTGTTAAATTTAAGAATAAATAATTTTTATATCCTAAATCAATGTTTGCTAATACAGACGCACGATTAGATTTCAAAGATCTGTTGTCTAATGTTGATGGATTGGCAGGGCTCAAAACATTGTTGATATGGTACCATCCAGGAATGTCAAGATTTTGTCCTCCCTGAGAAGTGATTCGATAATTACGATCTTGCATGTTGCTACCAATGTTCGCTTTCAAGCTTAAATCATCTGTTAAATCGTAGTCAAAATTTATTAAAAAATCACCATAGTAAGTTCTTAGAGATGACTGATTTGAAAAGTATTCAGAAGTTTGGTTTCTGTTTGCCCCAGCACCGGCTAATGCAGCTGTTTCTCTATATTCATTGATATGTGACTGCTCAGCTCTATTGGTAAATTGTAAATTACCAGTGTAAGTGATATTTATGTTTTTGTTTATATCGTATTTTAATGCAGCGATAGTGTTTATAAAAGTCCTAGTTGCATCATTACGGTTATTATCTATAGTCCAATAAGGATTTTTAAAGTATATGGTATAGTTACCTTCATTTCCTGAATTTTTGAATAAATTCAAATCAACATTTCCTGCTGTTTGAATCAAGTCATCAAGTAAATCATTGGAAGTTTCAGTAGATTTTTGATACGTATAATTTACGTTACCATCGATGCTAAATTTTCCAATTTTTTTTCCTGCTTTAAATAAAAAGCTATTTCTTTCTAGCGCATCTCCGTTAACAACGAACTCTGTTTTTACCTTGTTAGCAGATAAAAGAGCATATGAATCTTCGCTTCCTGCGTTGATAGAAAAACCGTTTTGATAGGTAGTTCCAGTTTGGTAAAAAGCTTTTACATTATCTTTAATAAAAGAGTATGGTTGTTGAAATTCTAGACCATCTGCTTGAGGTAATCCAGTAGGTCTTAATTCGCCGTCATAAAGAAGTCCCCATGACCCATTTTCTTCAGGATAATGAACACCATCCCATCCTTGACCATATTTTTGCTGCGTGTCTGGTAAGAATGAAATTGTTTCAAAATCAATTGCAGAATTTACATTTACAGTGATTTTTCCTTTTTCTTTTCCTTTGACTGTCGTAACGATTATTACACCATTTACTCCTTGTTCTCCATAAAGTGCCGCTCCTTGCATACCTTTTATAACATTTACACTTTCGATTAACTCTGGAGGTAAAAGTTGTAAAGCTGCCGATGTAGAAATTGCATTGTCTATTACAACGAGAGCCTCGTTATTTCCTGTAATAGATCTTGAGCCCCTAAGAACAATTCTATTAGTACCGTTTACACCACTGGAGCTTTTGTTGATTTGAAGTCCGGATACTTTACCTACTAATGACTGAACTACGTTCGGATTAGCTGCTTGAGTAAGTTCTTTACTTGCTACTACTTGTGTTGATGATGTTAAAGCGTTTTTGTTTCTTTTAATACCCAGCGCTCCTACTACTACACCTTCCAATTCAATCGAATCATCTTTTAAAGTAAGGTTTAAATTAGATGAACTAGCTAATATTTCTTGGGTTTTCATCCCAATATAGCTGAATACCAAGACTTGGCTTGGAGTTGCTCTGATAGAAAATTTTCCATCAAAATCAGTTTGTGTTCCAGTTTGTGTCCCTTTCACTAATACACTCACACCTGGTAAAGGTAGTCCTGCATTATCAGAAACAACACCTGAAACAGCTCTTTCTTGCGCAAACGAAATTTGCGCCATAAGTACTATCAGTAGTACTAAGAATCCATTAAACTTTAGTTTCATTTTTAATTATTTTGAATTAGTTCTGCAATTTCTTAATAATTTGTTAACTTTCCTAATATATGAATCTCTAATTTACGCACTGATTAAAATTTAACATTATAACTGATATGTACAATTGTGTTATATATTTCAAATTTTTGATTTTTGGCATGGCCATTTGCTATGGCTAATTTGAAAAATCCGTTTTTGGTGTGTAGTCCCATTCCTAGACCAATTCCAAGTAAGGTGTCTTTTATGTCGGTGTTTTTGTCTTCGTAATAAGCGTAGTCTAAGATGGTGTGTATATAAAAATCGGGCGATAGTGTATAGCGGTATTCTGTAAGAATAGAAGTTATTAAATAAGCCTGTAAACTATTTTCTGTGAATCCTCTTATGCTGTTAAATCCCCCGAAACGAAAAAGTTCATTTACAACATAGGTATTGCTTTGTAGAAAGTAATTTTGACTATTAATATTTATCGCGTTCTTTTTATTTAAGTTAAAATTATGTGAAGCTTGAACGCTTAAAAAAAACTGATTGCTTTTTGTGTTATTTTCTAATTGATTTTTGATTTCGCGCTTTCCGGTTCCGGCAGTTAGCAAAACAAAAGTTTTTATCGGAAAAGTAAAATTAGCTAAGTCAAGTTTTGTGTAATTAAAACTGGATGTTAAAAATGAATTGCTAAAATCGCTTACTGATGTGTCTATTGAGTTTTGAATGTCGCTCGATTCTGTGGTTTGGTAACCCAAATATAAACGGGTGTTGTAATTTGGGAAGTAGCTTAAATCAATTGCGCTTTTTGTGTTTTGAAAAGTGCTGTCTTGTCTGAATAAGTGAATTTGGGCTTTTAATCCTATTGGGCTTTTGAGTAAATACGGAAGTTCAATGCTTGCGTTAAATGTTTTTTGATCATTTCCGTCGCTTTTCCAGTAAACAGCTAATTGTTCTCCGGAACCTAAAATATTTTCAAGTTTTACATCTAAGTATCCATTTAGAATTAATTTTTTGTTTTCGTTATTTGAAAATCCAATAAAGCCATCAAAAGTATTTGAATTCTTTTTCTCAAGATATACATAAACTTTTGTTGTGTCTTTCGTAAATAAAATCTCTGGATATTTCACTTGGCTAATAAATCCAAATTTCTCAAAATCATTATAAATTTTGTCTACTATTTTTTGATTAAAAATACTATTTCGATATTTTCGGTTTATTTGCGCTAAATGTCCATTGGGAAATTTATTGGATCGGTTGTTTTCTGCGTAATTTACTATGATGGAGTTTAGTGTTCTTTTCTTGTCTAATTCCATTTTTAAATCGGCATAAATTTTAGTGTCGACTCTTCTTATGTTTGTTAGTTTCAGTTTTACTAATGCGAATCCGTTTTGCTCTAATTTCTCAACAGTTTGCTTTAAAAAAGAATTAATTTCTGTGTAGGGTAATTTTACAGTGTCGTTTACTTTACTTGGTTCAGTTAAGTTTTCGAGAATTAAATTTGTACCTATATATATATGTATTGTTTTTATTTTTTTTCCAAGTGTAAAATTGGCTATATAAACTGAGTCCTTCGTTTTATTAAATTCAACGGTACTATTATCTATATAGCCTATTTCGGATAATTTTTCTGAAAGTTTGATTATCTCTTCGCGCACTGACTTAGTATTCTGGTGAGCTGTATTGTATTTTAAGGAGTCTATAGTTTTTGTTTCTAATGAGTTGCTTCCGGATATTAACAATCGGAAATTTTGTGCCGAACAATTGAGGCAAAAATTTAGAAAGAAGAATAAAATAATTATAAATTTCAAGTGAATATGTGTTTTTAATAAAAGTAATGTAAATATCTAATGTTTGTGATAAAAATCAAATGATAAAATAATCTTATTGAAAATTAATAGATTAACGTTTGTAGAGTAAAAAATATTTTCTACATTTGCAACCCCGTAAAAAGCGGGAATTTAATATAATAAGAAATTTTTAGTATTAATTATGCCAACAATTCAACAATTAGTAAGAACAGGAAGAACTCAGATAACTAAGAAGAGTAAATCGGTTGCTTTAGATTCTTGTCCTCAAAGAAGAGGGGTTTGTACGCGTGTTTACACTACAACACCAAAAAAACCAAACTCTGCAATGCGTAAAGTAGCGCGTGTACGTTTGACAAATGGTAATGAAGTAAATGCTTACATCCCTGGTGAGGGACACAATTTACAAGAGCACTCGATAGTATTAGTTAGGGGTGGAAGGGTAAAAGATTTACCAGGAGTTAGATACCACATCGTTCGTGGTGCGCTTGATACGTCAGGAGTAGCAGGAAGAACGCAAAGAAGATCTAAGTACGGAGCAAAACGCCCAAAAGAAGCAAAAAAGTAATTTAAAAAGTTATTACATAAGGATGTGATTAGTCGCATTCTTACAAGTATGACCTTTTATTAAAAAAAAGACATGAGAAAAAGAGCGGCAAAGAAAAGACCACTTTTACCAGATCCAAGGTTTAATGACCAACTGGTAACACGTTTTGTGAACAACTTAATGTGGGATGGAAAAAAATCGACAGCGTTTAAAGTATTTTATGATGCAATTGACATCATTGAGTCTAAAAAACAAGATGCAGAGAAACCATCATTAGAAATTTGGAAAGATGCGTTAACCAATGTTATGCCTCACGTAGAAGTACGTAGTCGTAGAGTAGGTGGAGCTACATTTCAGATTCCAATGCAGATTCGCCCAGATAGAAAAATTTCTATGGCCATGAAATGGTTAATTCTTTACTCTAGAAGAAGAAACGAAAAATCGATGGCTCAAAGGTTAGCTTCAGAATGTTTAGCTGCGGCTAAAGAAGAAGGAGCAGCTGTTAAGAAAAGGATGGATACTCACAAAATGGCAGAAGCTAACAAAGCATTCTCTCACTTTAGATTTTAATTCTTAAGAAATGGCTAGAGATCTTAAATATACAAGAAACATAGGAATTGCTGCTCACATTGATGCTGGTAAAACAACGACAACGGAGCGTATATTATTCTATACAGGAAAATCACACAAAATTGGTGAAGTACACGATGGTGCTGCAACAATGGACTGGATGGCACAAGAGCAAGAGAGAGGTATTACAATTACTTCTGCTGCAACAACTTGTGAATGGAACTTTCCAACTACACAAGGTAAAGTTTTGCCTGAAACATTACCTTATCACTTTAATATTATTGATACACCGGGACACGTTGACTTTACAGTTGAAGTAAACCGTTCGTTGCGTGTACTTGATGGTTTGGTTTTTTTATTTAGTGCTGTTGATGGTGTTGAGCCGCAATCGGAAACTAACTGGAGACTAGCGGATCAATACAGAGTACCACGTATTGGATTCGTTAATAAAATGGATAGACAAGGTTCTAACTTCTTGATGGTTTGTCAACAAGTAAGAGATATGTTGAAATCAAATGCAGTTGCAATCACCTTGCCAATTGGCGAAGAGAATGATTTCAAAGGTGTTGTTGATTTAGTAAGAAACCAAGCTATAGTTTGGGATGAAGAAGGTATGGGAGCAACTTACGAGATTGTGCCTATTCCAGAAGATATGCTTGAAGAAGTGAAAGAATACAGATCGATTCTTATCGAAGCAGTAGCTGATTATGATGAGACTTTGCTTGAAAAATTCATGGAAGATGAAAACTCTATCACAGAGGAAGAAATCAACATTGCTTTAAGAGCAGCTGTAATGGATATGGCTATCATTCCGATGATTGCTGGTTCTTCTTTCAAAAACAAAGGAGTTCAATTCATGTTAGATGCAGTATGTAAATATTTGCCGTCTCCAATGGATAAAGATGGTATTGAAGGAATTCATCCTGATGACGCTGATTTATTAGAAGAAGATCAAACTAAAATATTGCGTAAGCCAGATGTTAAAGAGCCGTTCGCTGCTTTAGCTTTTAAAATTGCTACTGACCCATTCGTAGGTCGTTTAGCTTTCTTCCGTGCTTATTCAGGACGTTTAGATGCTGGTTCTTATGTCTTGAATACCCGTTCAGGAAACAAAGAAAGAATTTCTCGTATCTATCAAATGCATGCTAACAAGCAAAACCCAATTGATTATATTGAAGCGGGTGATATTGGAGCGGCAGTTGGATTTAAAGATATTAAAACTGGAGATACATTGTGTGATGAAAAGAACCCAATTATCTTAGAAAGTATGAAATTCCCTGCACCGGTAATTGGTATTGCAATTGAGCCTAAAACTAAAGCGGACGTAGATAAAATGGGTATGGCTTTGGCTAAATTAGCCGAAGAGGATCCTACATTTACTGTTAGAACAGATGAAGCTTCAGGGCAAACTATTATCTCGGGTATGGGTGAGCTTCACTTGGATATCTTAGTTGATAGAATGAGACGTGAATTCAAAGTGGAAGTAAACCAAGGTGAGCCTCAAGTTGAATATAAAGAAGCATTTACAAAGTCTGCTCAACACAGAGAAACTTACAAGAAACAATCTGGTGGTCGTGGTAAATTCGGTGATATCGTATTTAGATTAGAGCCAGCTGATGAAGTTGATGGTAAAGCTCCTGTGGGATTGCAGTTCGTTAATGCCGTCAAAGGTGGTAACGTTCCCAAAGAATATATTCCATCTGTAGAAAAAGGTTTCAGAGAAGCTATGAAAACAGGTCCTTTAGCAGGATACCAAGTTGATAGTTTGAAAGTAACTTTATTAGACGGATCTTTCCACCCGGTGGATTCTGATGCACTTTCTTTTGAGCTTGCAGCAAGAATGGGGTATAGAGAGGTAGCTAAGGCAGCGGGTGCTGTTATATTAGAGCCAATCATGAAAATGGAAGTGATTACACCAGAAGAAAACATGGGAGATATCGTAGGTGATATCAACCGTCGTAGAGGTCAGGTGAATGATATGGGTGATAGAGCTGGTGCAAAAACCATAAAAGCAGATGTGCCATTATCTGAAATGTTTGGATACGTTACTACGTTAAGAACACTTTCATCAGGTAGAGCAACATCTACTATGGAATTTTCACACTACTCTGAAACGCCTTCTAATATTTCGGAAGCAGTTATCAAAAAAGCAAAAGGAAACGCATAATCTTTAAGAAAATGAGTCAAAAAATCAGAATAAAATTAAAATCTTACGATCACATGTTGGTAGACAAGTCTGCTGAGAAGATTGTAAAAACGGTAAAAAGTACCGGTGCAGTTGTTACAGGACCAATTCCATTGCCAACGCACAAAAAACTTTTTACAGTGCTACGTTCTCCACACGTTAACAAAAAAGCGAGAGAGCAATTTGAAGTAATGTCATACAAGAGATTAATTGACATTTATTCATCTTCATCAAAAACTATTGATGCTTTGATGAAACTTGAATTGCCTAGCGGTGTTGAAGTAGAGATCAAAGTTTAAATAGCTTACTAGTAAGAAAAGAACGCTGTTTTTAAGCGAAAAATATTTTTTTGGTTTGTGTGTAAATAAGTTATACATTTGCACCCACTAAAAAAATAAGATTCGGTTAAAAGCTGCGTTCTATATTTATATTTAATAATTAATAATTAATATTTATGTCTGGGTTAATTGGTAGAAAAATCGGCATGACTAGCATCTTCGACGAGAACGGGAAGAACATTCCTTGTACTGTAATCGAAGCTGGTCCATGTGTTGTTACCCAAGTCAGAACCAAAGGTGTTGACGGGTACGAAGCGTTGCAACTTGGTTTCGATGACAAAAACGAGAAACATTCCACGAAAGCGGCTTTAGGTCACTTTAAAAAAGCGGGAACTGTAGCTAAGAAAAAAGTCGTTGAATTCCAAGATTTCGCAACTGAGCAAAAATTAGGAGATCTTATTGATGTTTCTATTTTTTCTGAAGGAGAATTTGTAGATGTACAAGGTGTATCTAAAGGTAAAGGTTTTCAAGGGGTTGTAAAACGTCACGGTTTTGGTGGTGTTGGTCAAGCAACTCACGGTCAACACAACCGTTTAAGAGCGCCAGGTTCTGTAGGAGCTTCTTCTTATCCATCTAGAGTATTCAAAGGAATGCGTATGGCTGGAAGAATGGGAGGAGACAATGTAAAAGTTCAAAACCTTAGAGTTTTAAAAGTAGTAGCTGAAAAGAACCTACTTGTTATAAAAGGATGTATTCCTGGTCATAACAACTCTTATGTAATCATTCAGAAGTAATGGAAGCAAAAGTATTAGATTTCAACGGAAAAGATACTGGAAGAAAAGTGCAACTTTCTGATTCAGTATTTGGTATAGAACCAAACAATCACGCAGTATATCTTGATGTTAAGCAATATCTTGCTAATCAAAGACAAGGAACGCACAAAGCAAAAGAAAGAGCTGAAGTTGCGGGAAGTACGCGTAAGATTAAAAAACAAAAAGGAACTGGTACTGCTCGTGCGGGTAGTGCAAAGAATCCATTGTTTAAAGGTGGTGGAACAGTTTTTGGACCAAGACCAAGAAGTTATTCATTTAAATTGAATAAAAGCTTGAAACGTTTGGCTAGAAAATCTGCTTTCTCAATTAAAGCAAAAGAATCAAACATTATCGTTCTTGAAGACTTTAATTTTGAAACACCAAACACTAAAAATTTCATTAATGTTTTGAAGGCTTTAGAGTTAGAAAATAAAAAATCCCTGTTTGTGTTGGGTGATGTGAATAAAAATGTATATTTGTCGTCACGCAATTTAAAAGGCTCTAATGTAGTAAGTAGCTTAGAATTAAGTACTTACGCTATATTAAACGCTAATAATTTAGTGCTTTTAGAGAGTTCTTTGGAGATAATTGAAGAAAATTTAAGTAAATAATAGGATATGAGCATCATAATTAAGCCTATAGTAACGGAAAAAGTAACCAAAGAAAGTGAAGTTTTAAACCGCTTCGGATTCGTTGTTGACAAAAAAGCAAATAAAGTGCAAATTAAGAAGGCTATTGAAGCTGCTTATGGAGTAACTATTTTGAGTGTTAACACGATGAACGTAAGACCGGACAGAACTACAAAATACACTAAAAGTGGTTTAATCAGTGGAAAGACAAATGCTATTAAAAAAGCAATTGTTCAAGTACAAGAAGGACAAACAATTGATTTTTACAACAATATCTAAGATAAAATGTCAGTAAGAAAATTAAAACCTATTACCCCAGGTCAGCGATTTAGAGTTGTGAATGGTTATGACGCCATTACAACTGATAAGCCGGAACGCTCTTTGATAGCGCCGATAAAAAACTCTGGTGGTAGAAATAGTCAAGGAAAGATGACCATGCGTTATACGGGTGGTGGTCACAAGCAGAGATATCGTATTATTGATTTTAAACGTACAAAAGAAGGAATTCCGGCTACAGTGAAATCAATTGAATATGATCCAAATCGTACTGCTTTTATCGCTCTGTTAGCATATGCTGATGGAGAGAAAACGTATGTTATTGCTCAAAACGGATTGAAAGTAGGTCAGAAACTTGTTTCTGGTCCAGAATCTCAACCTGAAATTGGTAATACTTTACCTTTAAGCAGAATTCCATTAGGAACTGTTATTTCTTGTATCGAATTGAGACCAGGACAAGGGGCTGTAATCGCTCGTTCTGCTGGAACATTTGCTCAGTTAATGGCAAGAGATGGAAAATATGCTACAATTAAAATGCCTTCTGGGGAGACAAGATTGATCTTGTTGACTTGTTCGGCTACAATTGGAGCAGTTTCTAATTCAGACCATCAATTAGTTGTATCTGGTAAAGCTGGTAGAACAAGATGGTTAGGAAGAAGACCTAGAACAAGACCTGTTGCAATGAACCCTGTCGATCACCCAATGGGTGGTGGTGAAGGACGTTCTTCTGGTGGACATCCACGTTCAAGAAATGGAATACCAGCAAAAGGTTATAGAACTCGTTCTAAGAAAAACCCGAGTAACAAGTATATCGTAGAACGTAGAAAGAAATAATAAGATATGGCACGTTCATTAAAAAAAGGACCTTTCGTTCATTATAAGTTAGACAAGAAAGTTCAGGAAAACATCGCTGGTGGAAATAAAGGAGTTGTAAAGACTTGGTCTAGAGCTTCAATGATTACTCCAGACTTCGTTGGACAAACAATTGCAGTTCATAACGGTCGTCAATTTGTACCAGTTTACGTAACAGAAAACATGGTAGGTCACAAATTAGGAGAATTTTCACCAACTAGATCTTTTAGAGGTCATGCTGGAGCAAAAAATAAAGGTAAAAAATAAGAAGCAATGGGAGTTCGTAAAAGAGAAACAGCAGATGCAAGAAAAGAGGCTAACAAGTCATTGGCTTTTGCAAAGTTAAATAACTGCCCTACTTCACCTAGAAAAATGCGCTTAGTAGCAGATCTAGTAAGAGGTCAGAAGGTAGAAAGAGCACTTAACATCTTAAGATTTAGTTCTAAAGAAGCTTCAAGAAAATTAGAAAAATTGGTTTTATCTGTAATTGCCAACTGGCAAGCAAAAAACCCTGATGCTAATATGGAAGAAGCTGGTTTATTTGTTAAAACGATTACAGTTGATGGTGGTATGATGTTGAAAAGACTTCGTCCAGCTCCACAAGGTCGTGCTCACAGAATCAGAAAACGTTCTAATCACGTAACAATCGTGCTTGGATCTATTAATAACACACAAGCAATTTAATACAAGATGGGACAAAAGACAAATCCAATTGGAAATAGACTTGGTATCATCAGAGGATGGGACTCAAACTGGTATGGTGGAAATGATTACGGTGATAAGCTTGCCGAAGATTATAAAATCAGAAAGTATATCCATGCTCGTTTATCAAAAGCTAGTGTATCAAAAGTAATCATTGAGAGAACTTTGAAACTTGTAACCGTTACTATCACTACTGCCAGACCTGGTATCATTATCGGTAAAGGTGGACAAGAGGTAGACAAGTTAAAAGAAGAACTTAAGAAAATTACTGACAAAGAGGTTCAAATCAACATCTTTGAAATCAAAAGACCTGAACTTGACGCGTATCTAGTTGCTACAAGCATCTGTCGTCAAATTGAAAGCAGAATTTCTTACAGACGTGCAATCAAAATGGCTATTGCTGCCTCTATGCGTATGAACGCAGAAGGTATCAAAGTTTTGATTTCTGGTCGTTTGAATGGTGCAGAGATGGCTCGTTCAGAGGGTTTCAAAGAAGGTAGAATTCCTCTATCAACTTTCAGAGCTGACATTGATTATGCTTTGGCTGAGGCTCATACTACTTATGGTAGAATGGGAATCAAAGTATGGATCATGAAAGGTGAAGTTTACGGAAAGAGAGATCTTTCTCCACTTGCCGGAATGGACAAAAAACAGTCTGGTGCTGGCGGTAAAGGTAATGATTCTCCAAGAGGAGATAGAAAACCTTTTAACAAAGGTGGAAAACCAGACGCTCGTAAACGAAAGTAAATTTTTAAACTAAAGAAAAATGTTACAGCCTAAAAGAACAAAATACCGCAAGGTACAAAAAGGTAAAATGAAAGGGAATTCTCAAAGAGGACATGAACTTTCTAATGGAATGTTTGGTATTAAATCTGTACATGAAGATGGAATGTTCTTAACCTCTCGTCAAATCGAAGCTGCACGTATTGCTGCAACTCGTTTTATGAAAAGAGAAGGACAATTATGGATCAAAATATTTCCAGACAAACCAATTACTAAGAAGCCTCTTGAGGTACGTATGGGTAAAGGTAAAGGGGCAGTTGAGTATTGGGCTGCCGTTGTTAAACCCGGAAGAATTATGTTTGAAGTTGGAGGAGTACCTTTGTCAGTTGCAAAAGAGGCGTTACGTCTTGCGGCTCAAAAGCTTCCAGTAAAAACTAAATTCGTCGTTGCTAGAGATTTCGAAGCATAATCTATATTATATTATGAAACAATCAGAAATAAAAGATCTTTCTGCAGCAGAGTTGCAAGAAAAGCTTAGCCAGACTAAGAAAACATATGCTGATCTAAAAATGGCTCACGCTATTTCGCCAATTGAGAATCCACTTCAAATTAGGGGTGTAAGAAGAACAGTTGCAAGATTAGCTACCGAACTTACTAAAAGACAATAACTGTAGTCTGCTGAAAGATGGAAGAAAAAAGAAATTTAAGAAAAGAAAGAGTTGGTGTTGTTACTTCTGACAAAATGGATAAATCTATTGTTGTTGCTGAAGTACGTAAAGTAAAACACCCGTTATACGGTAAGTTCGTGTTGAAAACTAAAAAGTATCACGCACACGACGAAAAGAACGACTGTAACGTTGGAGATACTGTAAGGATTAGCGAAACGCGTCCCTTAAGTAAGACAAAATGTTGGAGGTTAGTTGAAATCTTAGAAAGAGCTAAATAATTATGGTACAACAAGAATCAAGACTAAAAGTAGCAGATAACACTGGAGCAAAGGAAGTTTTAACTATCCGTGTTTTAGGAGGTACCAAAAGAAGGTATGCTTCTGTTGGTGACAAGATTGTAGTTTCTATCAAAGATACTGCTCCTAACGGAAGCGTTAAAAAAGGAGCTGTTTCAACTGCAGTTGTTGTACGTACCAAAAAAGAAGTAAGAAGAGCCGATGGTTCATACATTAGATTTGATGACAACGCATGTGTGTTATTGAATGCTGCTGGTGAAATGAGAGGAACTCGCGTTTTTGGTCCGGTAGCAAGAGAACTTCGTGAAAAACAATTCATGAAAATTGTATCATTAGCACCAGAAGTGCTTTAATTCGTTTTTAAGATGATAAAGCTAAAAATAAAATCAGGTGACATTGTAAGAGTAATTGCTGGAGACCATAAAGGTGCTGAAGGTAAGGTAGTGCGTGTATACCGTGAGAAGAATAAAGCGATTGTTGAAGGTGTAAACATGGTTTCAAAACATACTAAACCTAGTGCAAAAAGCCCTCAGGGTGGTATCGTAAAGAAAGAAGCTTCTATACAAATATCTAATATTTCTTTAATTGATCCTAAAACTAAGGAAACAACTAGAGTAGGTATTAGAGTAGAAGGAGATAAGAAAGTAAGATTTTCAAAAAAATCTAATCAAGTACTATAGTAATGGAGTATATACCTAGACTAAAAGAAGAATATAAGAGCAGAGTAATTGCTGCTCTTAAAGAGGAATTCGGATACGTAAACGTAATGCAAGTTCCAAAACTGGAAAAAATCGTTTTAAGTAAAGGAGTTGGTGCAGCTGTATCTGATAAAAAACTTATTGACTATGCAGTTGATGAGTTAACAAAGATCACTGGACAGAAGGCAGTATCTACTATTTCAAAGAAAGACGTTGCGTCATTCAAATTGAGAAAAGGGATGCCTATTGGAGCAAAAGTTACTTTGCGTGGAGAAAGAATGTATGAGTTTTTAGACAGACTTATTACTTCAGCTTTACCACGTGTTAGAGATTTCGGTGGCATTAAAGCTACTGGTTTTGACGGAAGAGGAAATTACAACCTTGGAGTTTTGGAACAAATCATTTTCCCGGAAATTGATATTGATAAAGTAAACAAAATTTCAGGAATGGATATTTCTTTTGTAACTAGCGCAAAAACAGACAAAGAAGCAAAGTCTCTATTAACAGAATTAGGATTACCTTTTAAAAAGAATTAAGACATGGCTAAAGAATCAATGAAAGCCCGCGAGGTTAAGAGAGAAAAAACAGTAGCTAAGTATGCAGAGAAAAGAAAAGCTTTGTTAGAAGCTGGAGATTTCGTAGGTTTGCAAAAGTTACCAAAAAATGCTTCGCCAGTTCGTTTGCACAATCGTTGTAAATTAACAGGTAGACCAAGGGGGTATATGCGTCAATTCGGTCTTTCACGTGTTACATTTCGTGAAATGGCAAATAACGGATTGATACCTGGAGTTAAAAAGGCATCTTGGTAAGACGTAATTTATTACGTGCTGATACAGACTTAACTTACGTTTTGTCTGTATCATAAACATTTATAAATTGGTTTTAGGTTCGGCAAATCGTTTGTTGAAAACCAAAACCGCAAATTAATACATATGTATACAGATCCTATTGCAGATTATTTGACAAGAGTTCGTAACGCTGTGGCTGCAAACCACAAAGTTGTCGAAATTCCTGCTTCTAATCTAAAAAAAGAAATAACTAAGATCTTATTTGATCAAGGTTATATCTTGAGTTACAAATTTGAAGACAACGCTGTTCAGGGTTCAATCAAAATCGCTTTGAAGTATGATAAAGATACTAAAGAGTCAGTAATTAAAGATATCCAAAGAATTAGTAAACCAGGTTTACGTAAATATTCAAGTTCGTCAAGTATTCCTAGAATCCTTAACGGATTAGGAATTGCTATTGTTTCTACTTCTAAAGGTTTAATGACTGGAAAGAAAGCTAAACAATTGAATGTTGGTGGCGAAGTAATTTGTTACGTATACTAATTTTAAAGACTATATAAGATGTCAAGAATAGGTAAAAACCCAGTAACAATACCAGCAGGAGTAACTGTTTCAGTTGCTGATGGTATTATTACGGTAAAAGGAAAAAATGGTCAACTAACTCAGGAGTTTTCGGACGTAACTGTGACAGTTGAAGGGGATCTAGTTCAAGTAGATAGATCTTCTGATCACAAAGACCAAAGAGCAAAACACGGTTTGTACAGATCTTTAATCAATAACATGATTATCGGTGTAACAGATGGTTTTACTAAGTCATTAGAATTGGTAGGAGTTGGTTATAGAGCTTCAAATCAAGGACAAAAATTAGATTTAGCACTTGGTTACTCTCACAATATAGTTCTAGAAATTGCTCCAGAAGTAACTTTAGAAACGATATCTGAAAAAGGTAAAAACCCGATCGTTAAGTTAACATCATTTGACAAACAACTTTTAGGTCAGGTAGCTGCGAAAATCAGAGGTTTCCGTAAACCTGAGCCGTACAAAGGAAAAGGAGTTAAATTTGTAGGTGAAGTATTAAGAAGAAAAGCAGGTAAATCAGCTTAAAAAATAAGATTATGTCATTAACAAAACCTGAAAGAAGACAACGAATTAGATTCAGAATTAGAAAAACAATTAGTGGTACTGCTACTAATCCAAGACTATCTGTTTTTAGAAGTAACAAAGAAATTTACGCTCAACTTATTGATGACGTAAACGGAGTTACATTGTTGGCGGCTTCTTCAAGAGAAAAAGAAATAGGTAACGGTACGAACATTGAAGTTGCTACAGCGGTTGGAAAACTAGTTGCTGAAAAAGCTTTAATAGCTGGGATAGAAGTAGTAACTTTCGATAGAGGAGGTTATTTGTATCACGGACGTATTAAATCATTAGCGGAAGGCGCAAGAGCGGCTGGACTTAAATTCTAATATAGTATGTCTAATAGTAAATACAAGAATGTAGAGTTAGTAAAACCAAGTGGACTTGAATTAAAAGATCGTTTGGTAAGTGTTAATCGTGTTACTAAAGTTACAAAGGGTGGTAGAGCTTTCGGTTTTTCTGCTATTGTAGTTGTAGGTGATGAAAACGGTGTGGTTGGACACGGATTAGGAAAATCTAAAGATGTTTCTGAAGCAATTGCGAAAGCAGTGGAAGATGCTAAGAAAAATTTAGTAAAAATTCCTTTGAATGGTCAATCAGTTCCTCACGAACAAAAAGGTAAATTTGGTGGTGCACGTGTATTCTTAATTCCTGCCTCTCATGGTACAGGAGTTATTGCTGGTGGAGCTGTTCGTTCAGTTCTTGAATCAGTGGGAATTCATGATGTATTATCTAAATCTCAAGGATCTTCAAATCCTCACAACGTAGTGAAAGCAACTTTTGATGCTTTATTACAAATGAGAAGTGCTTATACTGTTGCAAAACAAAGGGGTGTTTCTTTAGAAAAAGTTTTTAAAGGTTAATTCAAGGAAATTATGGCTAAATTATTAGTAAAACAAGTTAGAAGCAAAATCAACTGTCCTCTTACTCAAAAGAGAGGATTAGAAGCTTTAGGTCTACGTAAAATGGGACAAATTGTAGAGCATGATTCAAACCCTACAATCCTTGGGATGATAAATAAAGTTAAACACTTAGTTTCTGTTGAAGAAGCTAAATAACAAATACTGTTATGAATTTAAGTAACTTACAACCTGCTGAAGGTTCTACACACAATCAAAATAAAAGATTAGGTAGAGGAGAAGGTTCTGGAAAAGGTGGTACTTCTGCAAGAGGTCACAAAGGAGCAAAATCTCGTTCTGGTTATTCTAAAAAGATTGGTTTTGAAGGTGGGCAGATGCCGCTTCAAAGACGTGTGCCTAAGTTTGGTTTTACAAACATCAATCGTAAAGATTACGAAGGTGTAAATCTTGATACACTTCAACTTTTAGTTGATAATGGTGTTATTAAAGATACTGTTGATATGACAGTTTATGTTGCTAATCGTTTAGCTACCAAAAATGAAATCGTTAAGATTTTAGGTAGAGGTGAATTAACAGCAAAATTAAAAGTAACCGCTCACAAATTTACTGCTACTGCAAAAGCTGCTATTGAAGCTGCTGGTGGAGAAGCTGTAACAATGTAATTTTTCAATTAAGATGAAGAAATTTATTGAATCAATAAGTAATGTTTGGAAAATCGAAGAACTGAAAAATAGAATCTTAATAACATTAGGTTTACTTTTGGTTTATCGTTTTGGGGCACAAGTTACCCTGCCAGGTATTGATGCTACTCAATTAGGTAATTTAGCTGGGCAAACAAAAGAAGGGATTGGTTCAATTCTTGACATGTTTACTGGAGGCGCTTTTTCACAAGCCTCCGTTTTTGCCTTAGGTATTATGCCTTATATTTCCGCTTCTATTGTCGTTCAGTTGATGGGAATTGCGATTCCTTATTTGCAAAAACTTCAAAGTGATGGAGAGAGTGGCAGAAAAAAGATTAATCAAATTACTCGTTGGTTGACAATAGGGATTACTTTAGTTCAAGGTCCAACTTACATCTACAATTTATATAGAACATTACCTAGTAATGCATTTTTATTAGGATTCAATTCTTTTGAATTCTTATTTTCCTCAGTAGTTATCTTAGTTACAGGTACAATTTTTGCCATGTGGTTGGGTGAAAAGATTACAGATAAAGGAATTGGAAATGGTATATCATTGTTGATCATGGTTGGTATATTGGCTAGATTACCTCAGGCCTTTATCCAGGAGTTTACAACAAGGGTTACCAATAATAATGGTGGTCCAATGTTGTTGGTTATTGAAATCATCATCTGGTTATTGGTTATTATTTGTTGTGTACTTTTAGTAATGGCGGTCAGAAGAATTCCGGTTCAATATGCTCGTCGCACTACTTCAGGTGATTTCGAACAAGACATGTTGAATGGCAATAGACAATGGATTCCTTTAAAGCTTAACGCGTCAGGGGTTATGCCGATAATATTTGCACAAGCAATTATGTTTATACCAGCTGCGTTAGCTGGGTTGTCTAAATCTGACGCATCACAATCTGTCGTTGGCGCTTTTAGTAATATGTTTGGTTTTTGGTATAATTTTGTATTTGCAACTTTAATAATTGTATTTACTTTCTTTTACACTGCCATTACTGTTCCTACTAATAAGATGTCTGATGATTTAAAGAGAAGCGGTGGGTTTATTCCAGGTATCAGACCAGGAGTTGAAACATCGGATTATCTTGATAAAGTGATGTCTTTAATAACTTTTCCAGGATCTTTATTTCTTGCTCTAATCGCTGTGTTCCCGGCTATAATTGTAAGTGTTATGGATGTTCAACAATCTTGGGCAATGTTTTTTGGAGGTACTTCATTAATAATTATGGTTGGAGTTGCCATAGACACAATGCAGCAAATCAATTCATATTTGTTGAACAGACATTATGACGGTTTAATGAAAAGTGGTAAAAATAGAAAAGCAGTAGCTTAACTTTATGGCAAAACAATCAGCAATAGAACAAGACGGATCAATCATTGAAGCATTATCAAATGCGATGTTCCGTGTGGAATTAGAAAACGGACATATTGTAATCGCCCACATATCTGGAAAAATGCGTATGCATTACATCAAATTATTACCTGGTGATAAAGTGAAACTAGAAATGAGCCCTTACGATTTGTCAAAAGCAAGAATTACTTATAGATATTAAAGGATATTCAAAATGAAAGTTAGAGCTTCAGTAAAAAAGAGAAGTCCCGAGTGCAAGATTGTGCGAAGAAAAGGGAGATTGTACGTAATAAACAAAAAGAATCCTAGATTTAAACAAAGACAAGGATAATTATGGCAAGAATAGCAGGGGTAGATATCCCAAAAAATAAGAGAGGTGTTATAGCACTTACCTACATCTTTGGATTAGGAAAAAGTAGAGCTGTTGAGATTTTAGAAAAAGCTCAAGTTAGCCAAGATAAAAAAGTTCAAGATTGGAATGATGACGAGATCGGAGCAATTCGTGAAGCGGTATCAACTTTTAAAATTGAAGGAGAATTACGTTCTGAAGTTTCTTTAAACATCAAGCGTTTAATGGATATTGGTTGTTACAGAGGTATCCGTCATAGAACTGGTCTTCCTTTAAGAGGACAAAGAACTAAAAACAACTCTAGAACAAGAAAAGGTAAAAGAAAAACTGTTGCCAATAAGAAAAAAGCAACTAAATAATAAGTAATATGGCTAAAGCAACTGCAAAAAAACGTAAAGTTATCGTTGAATCAACGGGAGAGGCTCATATTTCTGCTACCTTCAATAACATCATCATTTCTTTGACAAACAAAAAAGGTGAAGTTATTTCTTGGTCGTCAGCTGGTAAAATGGGTTTTAGAGGTTCTAAAAAGAACACTCCATACGCAGCCCAAATGGCAGCAGAAGATTGTAGCAAAGTAGCTCTTGAGGCTGGACTTAAAAAAGTAAAAGTTTATGTTAAAGGACCAGGAAACGGGCGTGAGTCTGCTATTCGTTCTTTGCATAATGGTGGAATTGAAGTTACAGAGATTATCGATGTCACTCCAATGCCTCACAATGGATGTCGTCCTCCTAAAAGACGTAGAGTTTAATAATATATTTTTAGTATAACCTGGGTAGAATAACGATTATCGAAGGATAAGACCTGAATTCATAATCTCTACCTTAAACAATTTAAAATGGCAAGATATACTGGTCCAAGTACAAGAATCGCCCGTAAATTCGGCGAAGCAATTTTCGGAGACGATAAAGCTTTCGAAAAAAGAAATTATCCACCCGGACAACACGGGATGGCTAAAAAAAGAGGTAAAAAATCTGAATTTGCTATCCAGTTAATGGAAAAACAAAAAGCTAAATATTCTTACGGAATTTTAGAAAAACAATTCAGAGGTTTATTTAAAAAAGCATCAGCTACTAAAGGTGTTACTGGTGAAGTTCTTTTACAATTATGTGAGGCAAGATTAGATAACGTTGTTTTTAGAATGGGTATTGCTCCTTCTAGAAGAGGCGCTAGACAGCTTGTTTCTCACAGACATATCACTGTCAACGGTGATGTTGTAAATATTGCTTCTTACCACCTTAAACCTGGTGATAAAGTTGCAGTTCGTGAAAAATCTAAGTCTTTAGAAGCTATCGAACGTTCTTTATCTAATTCAAGTCATGTTTATGAATGGATTACTTGGAATAGTGATATCAAAGAAGGTACTTTTGTTTCTGTACCTGCGAGACTTCAAATCCCAGAAAACATTAAAGAACAATTAATCGTAGAGTTGTACAACAAATAATAATTGACTTAGTCGAAATTTATGGCAATATTTAATTTTCAGAAGCCCGATAAAGTTATCATGATCGATTCAACCGATTTTGAAGGTAAGTTTGAATTCAGACCTTTAGAACCTGGTTACGGATTGACCGTTGGTAATGCACTTAGAAGAGTTTTGCTTTCAGCATTAGAAGGTTATGCAATTACATCTGTTCGCATTGAAGGTGTAGATCATGAATTTTCTACTATTCCAGGAGTTGTTGAAGACGTTACCGAAATTATCCTTAATCTTAAACAAGTACGTTTCAAACGTCAAATTGAAGATATTGATAATGAATCAGTTACTATATCTGTTTCAGGTAAAGATCAATTAACAGCTGGTGATTTTCAAAAATTTATTTCAGGTTTCCAAGTTTTGAATCCAGAACTTGTTATCTGTAATTTAGACAGTAAAATCAAACTTAATTTCGATTTAACTATCGAAAAAGGTAGAGGATATGTTCCTGCTGAAGAGAACAAAAAACAGAATGCTGCAATTGGAACTATTTTTACTGACTCAATTTTTACTCCGGTAAAAAATGTAAAGTATGCAATTGAAAACTTTCGTGTAGAGCAAAAAACAGATTATGAAAAATTAGTTTTTGAAATCAAAACTGATGGTTCAATCAATCCAAAAGATGCTCTTACTGAAGCTGCCAAAGTTTTAATACACCATTTTATGTTGTTCTCTGACGAAAGAATTACACTTGAGGCTGACGAAATTGCACAAACAGAATCATATGATGAAGAATCATTACACATGAGACAATTGCTTAAAACGAAGCTTGTTGATATGGATCTTTCTGTTAGAGCATTAAATTGTTTGAAAGCGGCTGAAGTTGATACACTTGGTGATTTGGTATCGTTCAATAAAAATGACCTAATGAAATTCCGTAATTTTGGTAAAAAATCTTTAACTGAACTTGATGAACTTGTTGCAGTTAAAAATTTAAACTTCGGTATGGATTTGGCAAAATATAAACTAGATAAAGAATAATCTAAGCCGCAAGGTTTAAATTTACATAGCAATGAGACACGGAAAAAAATTCAATCACTTAAGCAGACAGACTGCGCATAGAAAATCTATGTTAGCTAATATGGCTTGTTCTCTTATCGAGCACAAACGTATTAACACCACTGTCGCTAAAGCAAAAGCGCTTAAACAATTTGTTGAGCCGCTTATAACAAAATCTAAAGCGGATACGACTCACAATCGTCGTATCGTTTTTGCTTACTTACGTAGCAAATATGCTGTAACTGACTTGTTCAGAGACGTAGCTGCTAAAGTAGGAGACCGTCCAGGTGGATACACTCGTATCATTAAAGTTGGAAATCGTTTAGGAGATAATGCTGATATGGCAATGATCGAATTGGTAGATTTCAATGAGCTTTACAATGGTGGTAAAAAAGAAGTTAAGAAAGCAAAAAGCCGTCGTGGTGGTAAAGCTAAGAAAGATGAAGCTACGGAAGCACCAGCTGCCGAAACTGAAACAACTACAGAGACTGCTGAGTAATTATGAAAATAATCATTCAATAAAATCAAGGATAAGCTATTTATAGTTTATCCTTTTTTTTTGATGTATTTCGAAGCACGATATTTAGAGTTTTTTAAAACTAGTCCTCCCGCTTTCCGTTGCAATCTTTTTCTTTTTTAAAGAAAAAAGAAAAAGGATTTCCACTTTAATCGGGGCTATTTTAAAACTTTTTCGGTACCTAAGAAAACTTAAAAAACATAAATTTTTTGTAAAACATTGCATTCACTGTTTTAAAGAATTAAATTTGCAAAATACATAATTACTCATGAAACGAGTTTGCTCGAGTAGAATGAGACTATTAAAAAATTAATAGAAATCAAAGAATGAAATACACAACACGACAAAAAGCAATCCTTTTATTAAGTGACGGAACCATATTCCACGGAAAATCTATTGGAATTAGCGGAACTACTTTTGGAGAAGTTTGTTTTAATACAGGAATGACAGGTTACCAAGAAATATTTACAGATCCATCTTACTTTGGTCAACTAATGGTTGCTACGAATGCGCATATTGGAAATTATGGCGTAAATGATGCTGAAGTTGAGTCGCAAAGCATAAAAATTGCTGGTTTAGTTTGTAAAAACTTTAGCTTCAATTATTCTCGTGTAGATGCTTCAGGAAGTTTAGAAGATTATTTTATTAAACAAAATCTTATCTGTATATCTGATGTAGATACGCGTGCTTTAGTAAGCTATATCCGTGACAACGGTGCTATGAATGCCATAATTTGTACAGATGAAACTCCATTAGAAGAACTAAAAATGACTTTGGCAAAAGTTCCTGATATGAAAGGTTTAGAATTAGCTTCTAAAGTTTCTACAACAGAACCTTACTTTTTTGGAGATGAAAATGCAACCTATAAAATCTCAGCTCTTGACTTAGGAATTAAAACAAATATTCTTCGCAACCTTGCTAAAAGAGATTGCTATATCAAAGTATATCCTTATAATTCATCATATCAAGATTTAGCTGAATTTAATCCGGATGGTTATTTCTTGTCAAATGGCCCTGGTGATCCTGAACCTCTTTCGGGAGCTATTCAAGTGGCTAAAGAGATTTTGGAAAATAATAAACCTTTATTCGGAATTTGTTTGGGACACCAAGTAATTGGTTTGGCAAATGGAATTTCAACTTATAAAATGTTCAATGGTCATCGAGGTATAAATCACCCCGTGAAAAATTTGATTACTGGAAAAGGGGAAATCACTTCGCAAAATCATGGTTTTGCTGTAAATAAAGAAGAGCTTGACAATCATCCTGATTTAGAGATTACACATCTTCATTTAAACGATGGAACTGTTGCGGGAATGCGAATGAAAAACAAAAATTGTTTCTCAGTTCAATATCATCCTGAAGCAAGTCCTGGACCACATGATTCCTCTTATTTATTCGATCAATTTATTGAAAATATTAAAGGACAGTAATTAAATGTTCTCGATACGGATGTAACAAAAAAGGGTTTGACTTAATTTACAGTCAAACCCTTTTTTAGTTTTGTAATTTACATACCGAAAGGATAGTTTTCAGATTTTTGATTTTCATTAAACTCAATATTTATGGAATGTAGTTCATTTGTTTTATCTATAAAAATGAATGCATCAATTCTCTGTGGAAATATGGAGGAACATAATTTACATATCTTCCGTGTTCTGGATTGTAAACCAAGTGCATTGCACGTTGGTTTATTGTTGAAAAAAGAAATTTTTTTCCATTACTTTATTCATCAATAATAATCTGTTTTGCTCGATATTAGCGTCATTAATGGCATGTGTCCAGCTTCCATCGATAGCTTTGGAACTTTTATTAGCCCATCTAATTGCCCCATTCTCCTCTGGCAACTACACTTCACTGAAATAATCCAAATGCTCCTGCAACAACTGTGACGGTTTCATATCGTTCTCTTAATAGTCGTCCTACATTGATCGTTCACTCCGATGCCATATCTGTAGGTCGTGCATCACCATTGTGCATGATGAGTTCCCAAACTATAATTTTTTAAATCTTTTCCTTGAAATTTCATCAGAGGATCAATGATTGAAACCACATGCACGTCACGAAAATTCCAAGAATCCTATCCTCTTTTGATCACTGCTCGATAATATTTTTTTGCATTTCTGGTAATGTATGCATTTTATTCTTTGCTCAAAGTATTTTCTACATCGTGGTTGTAGTTAGGGATGTTTTTTACGATTTCTTTCAGCATGTTTAGGATTTCTTTTTCACATAATTCCGGAACAAAAGAGGATGCCTTAGCATACGATTGTCCTTCATGTTTTCCAAAAGGCTTAAAGCATTCCATTTCTTTTTTGCTACAGCAAGTGCTTTTGGATCATTTTTCTCGAAATACTGCATTATAAACTTTTTATACTCTCTGCAACTATAAACGTTTTAACCGTTAAACCCAATTCTTTTTTTGGTGGATATATTTTCATTTTAGCTTTTCAGCTAATCTATATAACATGCTACTTCCCAATTAGTCCACTTTTAGGCTGGCTACCTTTTGAATTCATTCATAACGCTAAGAATTTCTTTTCCGGAATCTAAATATCCTGTTACAAGCCGATACAAGCGATGGCTATCCGGCCGCTCACCTTCATTTGCTGTAAAAGAGAACTCTTTTTCTCAAACTAGCCGTTGTGTTATTTTTGCACTCCAAGTATAATATTCAAGTGCTCCATGTGATGCTTCTCGCAAAAGAACATATTTTGCCACTCCGATGTAGTTGAGGGATGGTTTGAAATCTTTTAAATTTTCCAATAGTAAGGAAGTTCTATTCAGCACTGCAATAATTTCATTATAATTTATTGCATTTTTTGAGTTTTTTAAAGTTTCCATCACATTTTATTTTATGGATTGAAAATGTATAATACTATCTAATCAATAGTTCAATAAAATGGATTTATAGCTAAACAAAAAACACAACATTTTAAATAAACATCGTATAAACAAGTGGTTATGCTTTTTGCTTACTTGATTGTTTACTTGTTCTTTAATTACATGTAATTTTTTCAATTAAATTGTATGGATTATTGCTTTTGTAATTTTATTTGAATAGAAAAGAAAAAAATAACAGATTAAGTAAAAATAAATTCTAAAAAAACAGAAATGTTTTGTTTGTAAAAAAATTATAACGTTTTCGTTAATAACATTCATTATTTTCATAAAATGATTCCAAAAGATAGAATATATTTGTATTTTAAAATTTAAAAATTTTAGTATTATGAGTATAATTATCAAAATTCACGCAAGACAAATTTTCGATTCAAGAGGGAATCCTACAATCGAGGTAGATGTAATTACAGACAATGGAGTTTTAGGAAGAGCCGCAGTACCATCTGGTGCGTCAACCGGTGAACATGAAGCAGTAGAATTACGTGATGGAGGAAAAGCATTTCTTGGAAAAGGAGTTTTGAATGCAGTGAAAAATGTAAATACCATTATTTCTGAAGAACTTGTTGGAGTTTCTGTTTTCGAACAAAATCTGATTGACCAAACGATGATCGATTTAGATGGTACTCCAAATAAATCAAACTTAGGAGCAAATGCAATTTTAGGAGTTTCATTGGCTGTTGCCAAAGCGGCTGCTAATGAATTGGGATTGCCTTTATACAGATACGTAGGTGGTGTTTCGGCAAATACATTACCAGTACCAATGATGAATATTATAAACGGAGGTTCCCATTCTGATGCGCCTATTGCGTTTCAAGAATTTATGATTTTCCCGGTGAAAGCAACTTCGTTTTCACATGCAATGCAAATGGGAACTGAAATTTTTCATAGTTTGAAAAAAGTATTACACGACAGAGGCCTTTCTACTGCTGTGGGTGACGAAGGAGGTTTTGCACCAAATCTTGCTGGAGGAACAGAAGATGCTTTGGACACGATCAAAAAAGCGGTTGAAACTGCTGGTTATACTTTTGGAGACGAAATCATGATTGCTTTAGATTGTGCTGCTGCAGAATTTTATGTAAATGGAAAATACGATTACACTAAATTTGAAGGAGAAACAGGTAAAATTAGATCTTCTGAAGAGCAAGTGGAGTATTTGACGCAATTAGCAGCAAAATATCCTATCATTTCTATTGAAGATGGAATGGATGAGAATGACTGGGATGGATGGAAATTGCTTACGGAAAGAATTGGTGATAAAGTGCAATTAGTTGGCGATGATTTATTTGTTACTAATGTGGAGCGTTTGTCTACTGGTATTGAAAAAGGAATTGCGAATTCAATTCTTATCAAAGTAAACCAAATTGGAACTTTGACTGAAACTATTGCGGCAGTTAATATGGCTAAAAATGCAGGTTATACTTCAGTAATGTCACACCGTTCTGGAGAAACAGAAGACAACACAATTGCGGATTTAGCAGTAGCTTTGAACTGTGGTCAAATTAAAACAGGTTCTGCTTCTCGTTCTGATCGTATGGCAAAATACAATCAATTATTGAGAATTGAAGAGGAATTAGGGAATTCAGCGTATTTCCCTGGTAAGGCTGCTTTTAAAATAAAATAAATTCTTACGATCTTTTTACAGAAAGCCATTCGCCTTGCGTGAGTGGCTTTTTTTTGTAATATTTAACAATTTCATTGTGTTATTCTCTTTTTAATTAGTGTTTAATTCCTTAGATTTGAGAAATTATTATTTTAAAAGTTTATTTTCAATTATATTATGTCAAAAACAGCAACATTAGAAATTGATGGGAAGAAAATTGAACTACCTATAATTGTAGGAAGTGAAAATGAAGTTGCCATCGATATTAACAAATTACGTGATTTATCCGGTATAATAACATTGGATCCTGGGTATAAAAATTCAGGCTCTTGTAAAAGTGAGATCACTTTTTTAGATGGGGAATTAGGAATTCTTCGTTACAGAGGATATTCTATTGAAGATTTAGCAGACAAAGCAGATTTTCTGGAAGTATCTTACCTTTTGATTTTTGGAGAATTGCCAACTGTCGAGCAGTTAGCGCAATTTGAAACGGATATCAGAAAATACACATTGGTCAATGAAGAAATGAAAAACATCATTGATGGTTTTCCTAAAACAGCGCATCCAATGGGTGTTTTAGCTGCTTTGACAAGTGCCTTAACAGCATTCAACCCTAAATCGGTAAATGTTGATAATGAGAAAGAAATGTACGAGGCAGTGTGTAAGACTATGGGTAAATTCCTTGTTATTGCAACCTGGACTTATAGAAAAAGCATGGGTTATCCGTTGAATTATTACGATAATACAAAAGGGTATGTAGAAAACTTCATGCGTTTAATGTTTGAATTACCTACACAACCATACACTGCAAATCCTGTCGTTATAGATGCATTGGATAAATTGTTTATTCTTCACGGAGATCATGAGCAAAACTGTTCAACTTCTACAGTTAGAATGGTAGGATCTTCTCACGCAGGATTATTTGCTTCAATATCTGCTGGAGTTTCTGCACTTTGGGGACCACTTCACGGAGGAGCAAATCAAGCAGTTCTTGAAATGTTAGAAGAAATCCACAGAAATGGTGGGGATGCTGATAAATACATGGCTAAAGCCAAAGACAAAAATGATCCTTTTAGATTGATGGGATTTGGTCACAGAGTCTATAAGAATTTTGATCCAAGAGCAAAAATCATCAAAAAAGCAGCTAATGAAGTTTTGGCAACTTTAGGAGTTGAAGATCCAATTCTTGCAATTGCTAAAAAATTAGAAGAAGCAGCTTTAGAAGATGAATATTTTAAGTCAAGAAATTTATATCCTAATGTAGATTTCTATTCTGGAATTATTTACAGAGCTTTAGGAATTCCTACTGATATGTTTACAGTAATGTTCGCCATAGGCCGTTTACCGGGTTGGATAGCACAATGGAAAGAAATGCGTGAAAATAAGGAGCCTATCGGAAGGCCAAGACAAATCTATACAGGTCACCCTTTGAGGGATTTTGTACCAACAGATAAAAGATAAAATCAGTTCAAAAGCTTCACTAATTTGTGAAGCTTTTTTTATATTTGCCAAAAGCTAAAAATACATGTTAGAGTTAAATATAAAGAATGAAACTTCGAAACTCCGAGCTGTAGTTTTGGGTTCAGCAGTCAACAATGGACCTACGCCGGCGGTTGAAGAAGCTTATGATCCTAAATCATTAGAACATATTTTAGCAGGAACCTATCCTCAGGAGCATGACATGGTGAATGAAATGGAAGCATTTAATACCTTATTAAAAAAGTATAATGTGACCGTCTATCGTCCCGAAATGATTAAAAATTATAATCAGATTTTTACTAGAGATATTGGTTTTGTAATTGATGATACTTTTGTCAAGTCGAATATTTTGCCGGATAGAGAAAGAGAATTAGATGCTATCCAATATATAATTGACCAAATTAACCCCAAAAAAGTGGCGCGCCCTCCAGAGGAAGTTCACATCGAAGGTGGTGATGTAATGTTGTGGAACGATTATATTTTTATTGGAACGTACAAAGGAAGTGACTACAACGATTATATTACGGCTCGAACAAACATGGCAGGTGTTCAATACATTAAAGATTTATTCCCAAATAAAATTGTAAAAGAATTTGATTTGGTAAAATCTAAAATTCAAGCTCGTGACAATGCGTTGCATTTGGATTGTTGTTTTCAGCCGGTGGGGAATGACAAAGGGATTATCTACAAAAACGGATTCCGAGAAGAAGCGGATTATTTGTTTTTGGTGAGCCTTTTTGGAAGAGAAAACTTATTTCATATTACCAGAGACGAAATGTATTACATGAATTCTAATGTTTTTTCTATTGACACTGATGTTGTTGTTTCAGAAAGAAATTTTACACGACTTAACAATTGGTTGCGTGCAAACAGTTTTGTTGTGGAAGAAATTCCATATTCAGAAATCGCAAAACAAGAAGGATTGTTACGATGTTCTACCTTACCTTTAATAAGAGATTAATTTAGTAAAGACGCACTGCAATGCGTCTCTACAATAAAATAAAAATTAAAAATCATGAAACAAACTACAAATTCTATATTGATGATTCGCCCGTTGGCGTTTAGAATGAACGAACAAACGGCAGTAAATAATTATTATCAAAAAGTATTAGACGGACTTTTGCCGGCAACGGTAAATGCCAAAGCGCAACAAGAATTTGATGCTTTTGTCGAGAAACTGACAGCAGTTGGTGTTGATGTTACTGTTGTTGATGATACGTTGGAACCAAATACTCCTGACAGTATTTTTCCAAACAATTGGATTTCTTTTCACGAGAATGGTGACGTAGCTTTATATCCTATGTTTGCTGAAAATCGTCGTCACGAACGTCGTGAAGAAATTTTAGATTTATTGGAAGAAAAAGGTTTCGTAATTCATAATATTATAGATTACACTTCCGCTGAAGAAGATGGATTTTTCTTGGAAGGAACAGGAAGTTTACTTTTGGACAGAGCCAATGCCAAAGCGTATTGCGCATTATCTCCCAGAGCGGATGAGGAATTATTTATAGAATTCTGCGAGGATTTTGATTATGCACCAGTGATTTTTGAAGCTTTTCAAACGGTTGATTCAGAACGAAAACTGATTTACCATACCAATGTGATGATGTGCTTGGGAGATACTTTTGCGGTAATTTGCTCGGATTGTATCGATGATAAAAAAGAACGCAAAATGGTTCTGGACAATCTGAAAGAAAACGGAAAAGAAATCATTTTGATTACCGAAGCCCAAATGAATAATTTTGCGGGTAATATGCTTGAAGTTCGTGGAGCAAATGATAAACGGTATTTGGTTATGAGTGCAGCTGCACATCAAAGTTTAACGCCAAAACAAGTAGAAGAATTAGAAAAACATGCTGAAATTTTGAGTTCAAGTTTGGATACTATCGAAGCTTGTGGCGGAGGAAGCGCCAGATGCATGATGGCAGAGATTTTCTTGCCAAGAAAATAGAAAAAACCGGATACGATTCTAAATCTTATCCGGTTTTTTTATTGCTTTAATTTAAGAGAGATTTCCTTTTATAATATTGATAATAGCGCTTACGATATATTGTATTCCTATCGCAATTACAATGAAACCTACAATTCTTGATATCGCAACAATTCCTGAAGCTCCAAGTATTTTTGCTAAATAATGAGCGCTTTTAAGAATGATAAATATTGTAACAGCAATGGCAAGAATAGCAATGGAAGAGATGATGATCTCCATAGTCGTATTGTGTTCCTGATAAAAAGCAATAAGCAAAGAAATAGACCCGGGGCCCGCTAGCATAGGGATTGCAAGCGGAGTCAAAGCAATGTCGTTTCTTTGTTGCGCGTCAGTTTCTGCTTTTTTGTTAATACCTCGTTTCTTAGTGAATTTTCCCGAAAGTAAAGAAAAACCGGAACTTACAATAATAATTCCACCCGCTATTCGGAGAGCATCAATACTGATTCCAAAAAAAAGTAATACATATTGCCCGATAAAAAATGAGACAATAAGAATGATAAATACATTTATTGCTGTCCACAAAGAAATTCGGGAACGCTCTTTTTTAGTGTCATGTTGTGTAAGTCCCACAAAAATAGGAACGGTACCAATGGGGTTTAAAACAGAAAAGAGGGCGACAAACAAGTAAATAAAAAGATCCATATTTTATTTTTAAGGGTGTAAAAATACTCTTTTTTTGTTTTTTAATGTTAGGGCAATGTTTTTTATTGCTGCTACAACTAAACCTTAAAATTACCAAACGGATAAACCTTTTTGATTACTTTTGCCAAATACAATTAGAGAAAATCATGAAGAATAAAAAAACATTGGTTCTTGGAGCGACGACTAAACCAGAACGCTACGCCTTCAAAGCCGTGAATATGTTAGTAGAAAAAGGGCACTCCGTTCTCGCATTAGGCCAAAATGCAGGCGAAGTTGCCGGTGTGAAAATCCAGACAAAAGCCATTCCATTAAAAAATATCGATACCGTTACCCTATATTTAAACCCTACACGTCAGCGCGATTATTACAATTATATCGTCGAGGCTAAACCTAAACGTGTTATTTTCAATCCAGGAACTGAGAATCCGGAATTTTACCAATTGTTGAAACTAAATGATATTAAAGTAGAAGTTGCTTGTACGTTAGTTTTGTTAGCTACCAATCAGTATTAGTTTTTTGAAGCTATTCCTGCTATCCATTTCAATCTTTTGAACAAAACAGTATTTTTCTAAATAAAACAAGAGCTTCCGTTGGTCGCTCTTTTTTTATAAGAAAAAATTACAGTTTTTTATCAAAAGGATTTCCATTTCTATCAGGGCTAGGGCGCAAGAAATTTGAGATTTAAAAAGACAGCTCCATAAAATATCTTAAAATCTTGTATCCATAATTGCAGGTTTGCTAATCAACAACAATCCAAGAAAAGTGATTAGTCCGTTTACGATAATCAATTCGTTATCGAAAACATATCCTCCAAATAAAGTCTTCGAATTTTCGCTGATAAAGTACGTCAGCGCTGGAGACAATAAGCAAACGATTGGAACAAATTTGTCTTTAACGGTTTTTGATTTTACAAACAATCCAAAACAATACAATCCCAAAAGCGGACCATACGTGTAGGACGCAACTCTAAAAATCATTCCTACTACAGAGCTGTCATTGATTGCATTAAAGAAAATAATCACCAGAAACATTAAAAACGAAAAGGCAATATGGACAAGATGTCTGTTTCGAACTACGTTTGGCTTGTTTAAATTTTCTATTTTATCCATTCCTAAAAAATCAACACAAAACGAAGTTGTCAACGCTGTCAAGGCAGAATCCGTTGTTGCAAATGTGGCGGCTGTTAATCCCAACAAGAAAATTACGGATGGAATCAGCGTCAAATGGTTAAACGCAATTTCTGGGAAAAGTAAATCGGTTCTGGGTTTTCCGGTAATTAAATCAATAGGAACTTCTATTCCGTTTTTAGCCGCATAAATATAAAGTAAGGCACCCACGCTGAGGAAAAAGATATTGATACCTACAAATATTCCGGTGAACGTAAACATGTTTTTTTGGGCTTCGCCAATGTTTTTGCAACTCAGGTTTTTCTGCATTAAATCCTGATCCAAGCCCACCATTGCAATGGTTACAAAGATTCCTCCCAGAATTTGTTTTATAAAATGAAACTTACTTGATACAAAATCTTCAAAAAAGAATACCTTAGAATAATTGCTGTTTTTTACTGCTCCAAATGCTTCGAAAACATTTAAGTTTAAACTTCTGCAAATAAAGAAAATCGTCAAAAAAACAGATGAAACTAAGAAAAATGTTTGTAAAGTATCGGTAATTATAATCGTTTTCAATCCGCCTCGATACGTGTACGCAAATATCAAAGCCAGCGAAATTAATACCGTAACTGCAAACGGGATTCCGTAAAAGTCAAAAACAAAGCGTTGCAAAACAATAACAACAAGATACAATCTAAATGCAGACCCAATTGTTCTGCTAATCAGGAAAATGGTTGCGGCCGTTTTATAAGAATACATTCCTAATCGTTGCTCGATGTAACCGTAAATAGAAGTTAAATTCATCCGATAATACAACGGCAGCAGTACTTTTGCAATAATAACGAAACCAATCGCATTACCGAGAACAAATTGAAAATATTTGAATTGCTCCCCATTTGGAGAACCTACTTCTCCCGGTACCGAAATAAAAGTCACTCCCGAAAGCGCCGTTCCAATCATTCCAAAAGCAACTAAATACCATTTTGAATTTTTATTGGCTTTAAAAAAAGCATCATTTCCGCTGTCTTTTCTGCTTACAAAATACGAAATCAAAAAAAGAATTCCGAAGTAGATTACAATTAGCGACAGAATGGCGAATGGAGTCATTTTATATAAATATTGTATTTGACCAAATTACATAAATAATCCTCAAATTTTCAAAATATCTATCCCTAACGATTGGGACAAATTAACTACTTTTGTTTTTATGGAATTTTCTTCAAAATTAATAGAAAAAGCAGTTAACGAAATGTCTCAGCTGCCAGGAATTGGTAAAAGAACTGCGCTGCGATTGGTGCTGCATTTATTAAAGCAACCCAAAGAGCAAACAGGATTTCTGTCGCAAGCCTTGATCGCTATGCGTGAAGATATTAAATATTGTAGCAGTTGTCATAATATTTCGGATAACTTGATGTGCGAAATTTGCGCTAACAAAACCAGAAATCATCAAATTATTTGCGTTGTGGAGGATATTCGCGATGTTATGGCAATCGAAAATACAGGTCAGTTTAGGGGTATTTACCATGTTTTGGGCGGTAAAATTTCGCCCATTGATGGCGTTGGTCCCAGTCAGTTGAATATTACAACTTTAGTCGAAAAAGTAAAATCAGGAAGTGTCAACGAGATTATTTTTGCTTTAAGTTCCACGATGGAGGGGGATACGACTAATTTTTACATCTACAAACAAATTGCCGATTGTGAAATTATAATATCAACAATCGCTAGAGGAATTTCAGTAGGCGATGAACTGGAATATGCGGATGAAGTTACCTTGGGAAGGAGTATTTTGCAAAGAGTTCCGTTTGAAAAGTCTTTTAAAAATAATTAATCCATTTAAAGAATAGCGATGCTTTTTAAATCGTAAATGAAAAGCTATATTTGTCGCTTAAAAAATATTGAAAATGAGCAAATTCGTACTCTATTTGTTGTTAGTTATTAGTGTGTTGCTTTCATCTTGTATACCTACCAAAGATTTAATTTATCTTCAGAAAAAAGATAACTCACAAGCGGAAGCTACAATTGCAGCGATAGAAACAAAGCCGTATAGATTGCAAATTAATGACGTTTTAAGTATTACTATAAAAGCGATAGATCCAAAATTAGTCGCTATTTTTAGCCCTTCGAATGAAGGTGCTGCAGCAGGAAAATCTGAGTCGGGGTTGTATTTTGATGGATTTACTGTGGACGATCACGGGAATATAAGAGTTCCTGTTTTGGGAGATTTGAATGTGATTGGTTACACGCTGGATGAAGTCAGAATACGATTAGAAAAGCAATTATTAGCGGAGTATTTTAATAAGGAAGCGAATATTTTTGTGACTGTAAAATTGGCGGGTTTTCGATATACAATCAACGGGGAAATAGGCGGTCCAGGGACGAAAACATTATTTCAGGAACACGTAAATATTATGGAAGCTATTGCTAATGCTGGAGATATCACCATAACCGGAGACAGAAAAGCAGTGACAATCATGCGGAAAACACCAACGGGAGTTGAAATGCATGATTTAGATCTTACCGATGTAAAGGTGATGAAATCGCCGTATTTTTACTTACAGCCTAATGATTATGTTTATATAAAGCCGCTCAAGCAGAAAACTTGGGGGACCGGAAAAACGGGTATAGAATCGCTGGGAACTATTATTACTTTACTTTCTTTAGCCACGACGACTTTCTTACTATTAAAAAATTAAAAACCGCGATTAAAATATGTTAGATATAAAAGATTTTTCGATTTTTGAAAATCAAGTCAGCTTTGACTTTAAAGGGTTTTTAATAAAAATCGGAAGTTACTGGAAGTGGTTTTTACTCAGTTTGCTAATTACTTTTACGGTTGCATATCAAGTTAATATTCGTAAAGAAAAAATCTACGGTATGGAAACGCTTATTGCTGTAAAGGAAGAGAGCAATCCTCTTTTTACGTCAAATACGAGTTTGGTTTTTAATTGGGGCGGTACTTCGGATCAGGTTCAGACTATTTCTACAACATTACAATCCCGTTCTCATAATGAATTGGTAGTAGATAAGCTACAATATTACATTAGCTATTTGGCGCAAGGCAAATATAATTTGGTCGACGCTTATGGTGCTGTTCCTTTTACTGTAAATATTGATAAATCCAAAGGACAACTTGCGGGAACACTTATTGGAATCAAGTTTTTAAGTGAAAGTGAATATGAAATCAGAATTCCATTTGAGAATCCAAGCGTTTCAATAATTACGTATTCCAATAATTCGTATAGTAACACCACCGTTGAAACCGGTGAATTTGTTAAAAAATATAAAGTAGGGCAACAAGTCTCGTTACCTTTTTTGAATTGGAAATTACAAATAAACGATAATCCTGGTTTTTATAAAGGGAACGAGTATTTTGTGCAGTTTAATGATTTTAACGGAACGGTTTCGGGATACAAAGGCATAAGTGTGCAATCAGATGATAAAGGTGGTTCCATCATCACTTTAGGAATGCAAGGAACCAATAAAGCAAGAATGGTTGAGTATTTGAATTCGACTGTTAAAATGCTTATCAAAAGACAATTAGACAGTAAAAATCAATTTGCAACCAATACAATTGCTTTTATTGACAGCACATTGGTTACGATGGAATCCCAATTGAAGGAAACCGGGAATGAGTTGAAAACTTTTAGAAAAGGTAAAAACATCTATGATATTGAGGAAGGTGGCGCTAAATTTTCAGAAAAGATTTTAGAATTCGATGTCAAAAAAGATGAGGTTAATCGTAAAATGGCATACTACAACTCTTTAAAGGCGTACCTGAAAAACAGCGTGAATTATGCTAAACTTCCGGCACCATCTGTAGCTGGAATCGAAGATCCAAATATCGTTGTCAATGTTTCAAAATTAATTGCGTTATCTACCCAAAGATCTGAAATGGCGTATGCTGTAAAAAGCGATAAGATTTTTAAGGATTTTGATAATCAAATGGAAGCCGTTAAAAATGTACTTTTAGAAAATATAGCTACAGCCAAATCAGCTTTGCAGTATGATTTAGCGATGGTCAGCAGTAAAATAAATGAAACTGAAAGTACCATAAAACAACTTCCTGAGGATCAACAAGAGCTTATCAAGATTAAGAGAAAGTATGACTTAAGCGATAATATTTATAGCACCTTTCTTCAAAAAAGAAGCGAAGCGGACATCGTGAAAGCCGCAAACTTGTCAGACGTTCATTTTATTGATCCTGCAAAAGATGTTGGAGGGGGATTAATTGGTCCAAAAACTTCGGTTAATTATGTTTTGGCATTATTTCTGGGAATTTTGTTTCCGTTAATTTTTGTTTTCGCAGTTTTCTTTATTAATAACTCGATTCAAAATACGGAAGATATTAGCAAAATGACAAAAATTCCATTGATTGGAGTAGTTGGCGTCAATAGGGAGCAAACGAATTTAGCAGTTTATGACAAACCTAAATCTGCTTTATCGGAATCCTTTAGAGCGATTCGTTCCTCGCTTCAGTTTTTATACAAGCAGCAAAATGTGGATGGTGCTAAGACTTTGATGATTACCTCTTCGGTGAGTGGTGAAGGAAAAACGTTTTGTTCGATAAACATTGCTACAGTTTTTGCTTTAAGTGAAAAGAAAACAGTAGTTATCGGTCTGGATCTAAGAAAACCCAAGTTGGCTTCTGAGTTTAATTTATCAAATGAAGTTGGGGTAGTCAATTATTTAATAAAACAAAAAACAGTTGATGAGATTATAAACCAGACCCATATTCCTTATTTAGATGTTATTTTATCAGGACCTATTCCACCGAATCCGGCTGAAATGATCATGAGTGAGGGCATGAAAGAATTAATTGAAGAATTAAAGAAAAAGTACGATTATATTATATTGGATACGCCGCCTGTTGGTTTGGTTTCTGATGCGTTGGAGTTGGCACAATACTCCGATGTAACGCTTTATATTGTCAGACAGAATTTCACTAAAAAGGAAATGATTACACTATTGAACAATCGAGTGAAACGTGGGGAGCTAAACAACACCAGCATTATCTTAAACGGTTTGGAAAATAAAGCTAAATACGGAACAGGCTATGGGTACGGATACGGTTATGGATATGGGTACGGAACGTATGCGAATGGCTATTATGAAGAGGAAAAACCAAAGAGCATATACCAAAAGGTAGCCCAAAAAATATTAAAAAAACCAACTAAGTAACAGCTAGTTTTTAAGACAAAACGAAATGAAAGAGCAAATACAAAAAGCGATTTTAATTACTGGAGGGGCGGGATTCATAGGTTCTAATCTTTGTGATTATTTTTTGTCAAAAGGGTATAAAGTGGTTTGTTTAGATAATTTTGCCACAGGTCACAGGCATAATTTAAAAGATTTTATAAATCATCCCAATTTTTCTTTGATTGAAGGCGATATTCGGAACGCGATAGATTGTGCCACCGCAGTAAAAGGAGTAGATTATGTTTTGCATCAAGCGGCTTTAGGTTCTGTGCCACGGTCTATAAATGATCCGGCTACCACGAATGATGTGAATGTTTCCGGATTTTTGAATATGTTGGTGGCGGCAAAAGACGAGAAAGTAAAACGTTTCGTGTACGCTGCAAGTTCTTCGACTTACGGGGATTCAGAAGCTTTGCCCAAGGTTGAAGCTGTGATTGGGAAACCGCTATCTCCGTATGCTATTACGAAATATGTGAACGAGTTGTATGCAGAAATTTTTAGTAAAACGTATGGTATAGAAACTATTGGTCTGCGTTATTTTAATGTTTTTGGAAAAAAGCAGGATCCTAATGGTGCTTATGCTGCCGTTATACCGAAATTTGTGATGCAGTTCATGCAGCACGAAAGTCCAAAAATAAATGGGGATGGAAATTATTCCCGTGATTTTACTTATATTGATAATGTTGTTCAAATGAATGAGTTGGCAATGTTGACCCAAAATCCGGAGGCAATTAATACTGTCTATAATACGGCTTATGGCGATAGAAATACGTTGAATAATTTGGTGGATTATCTGAAAGAATTTTTATCCGAACAAGATCCAAAAATAGGGAATGTTGCTGTTGAATATGGTCCAAACCGAGCAGGAGATATTCCGCATTCCTTGGCCAGTATTGAGAAAGCGAAAACGTTGCTTGGATACGATCCAAAATATTCTATGCAAGAAGGATTGCGAGCAGCGGTGCAATGGTACTGGGAGAATTTGCGGGAGAAAAGTGAATAGTTAGGGATCTTCATTGTTAAGGTACCTTAAGAGGTAAGCAGAGGATAATGAGATAATATTTGTTGAAAAGATGACGTTTAAAAATATATAAAGGTATAATTGAGCATAAAAAATAAGAGAATGGAAATTACAAAAATTTGTTGCATTGGGGCAGGGTATGTTGGTGGTCCAACGATGGCCGTCATTGCTCAAAAATGTCCACACATACAAGTAACAGTAGTCGATTTGAATGAAGAGCGCATTGCCGCCTGGAATGATAAAGACACTTCAAATATTCCTATTTATGAACCGGGATTGGATACCATTGTTGCGGAAGCAAGAGGAAGGAATTTATTTTTTTCCACTGCCGTTGACAAAGCCATAGATGAAGCTCAGATTATTTTTATATCTGTAAATACGCCTACTAAAACGTATGGAAAAGGAAAAGGCATGGCGGCTGATTTAAAATATATAGAGTTGTGTGCCCGACAAATTGCCCGAGTAGCTAAAGACAATAAAATAGTGGTAGAAAAATCTACTCTACCGGTTCGAACCGCAGAAGCAATTAAAAGTATTCTTGACAATACCGGTAATGGAGTGCAGTTTCAAATTTTGTCCAATCCAGAATTTTTAGCGGAAGGAACAGCGGTTTCTGATTTATTAAATCCCGATCGAATCCTTATTGGAGGTGATGCTTCAGAGGAAGGTAAAAAAGCGATACAGGCCTTAGTTGATGTATATTCGAATTGGGTTGCTTCGGATAAAATATTAACTACTAATGTTTGGTCTTCTGAACTGTCTAAGCTTACCGCCAATGCTTTTTTGGCACAACGTATTTCTTCGATTAATGCCATGTCAGAACTTTGTGAAAAAACAGGAGCTGATGTCACTGAAGTAGCAAAAGCTATCGGAATGGACAGCAGGATTGGGTCGAAATTTCTAAAAGCTTCCGTTGGTTTTGGGGGTTCTTGTTTTCAAAAAGACATTTTAAATTTAGTTTACATCGCAAAATCATACGGATTAAACGAAGTGGCCGATTATTGGGAACAAGTAATCATTATGAATGATCATCAAAAAAGACGTTTCTCCAATACCATTGTACAAACGCTTTATAATACAGTCTCGGATAAAAAAATTACTTTTTTGGGTTGGGCATTCAAAAAAGATACGAATGACACCAGAGAATCTGCGGCTATTTATATTGCCGATGATTTGATCAACGAACAGGCAGAAATTGCTGTTTACGATCCAAAAGTTTCGAATAAAAAAATTATAGATGATTTAAATTATTTAGAGACAAGAAATGTGGAACGCAATGCCAACAGCATCAGTTCTTTTTCGGATCCTTATGAAGCCTGCCAAAATGCACATGCTATTGCTATACTCACGGAGTGGGACGAATTCACTCAGTATGATTGGCAAAAAATTTATGATTCGATGCAAAAGCCCGCTTTTATCTTTGATGGTAGGAATTTGTTGAATGGTCCTGATTTGAAAGCTATTGGTTTTGTATACCAAGCTATCGGTTCCTGAAGATACTAGTTGTAAAGAAATATTGGGCCAGAATAATGAAGAGATTAAAAGCACTGAAAAAAAAATATTGACAAAGAGTTTAACAGAGGCAAAGCAACAAACAGGATAGTTACAGATAAAGAATTTCAGAACGGTAAGCGATAGCGTCATGGGTTCAGGGATATTAATGATTCAGGGTGTGTTATAATTTAGAAGCGTTTACTTTCAAATTTGACGCGGAATACTAATTGTATTGTAAAAAATAAAGGAGATGAATTGGTATGTAGTGTATACAAAGCCCAAATGGGAGAAGAAAGTTGCAGAACAATTACAAAAGAGAGGAATTGAATGTTATTGTCCATTGGTTACACAAATGCGACAATGGTCTGACCGAAAGAAAAAAGTGGAAGTTCCTCTTTTTAATTCGTATGTTTTTGTTCAGTTAGCTGAAGGGGACCGCAATGCTGTTTTTGAATGTGTAGGTGTAGTGCGGTATTTATTTTGGTTGGGAAAACCGGCTATTGTCCGTACTGAAGAAATTGAAGTTATAAAAAAATGGCTCAATACGTCCGATACAATTGATGTTGCCGTTTCGTCCTATCAAGTTGGGGATTCCATACAATTGGAATCAGGACCATTCTCCGCACAAACAGCTACCATTCAAGAAATGACCAATACACATTATGTGCTGGTTTTGGAATCTTTAGGATGTGTCTTGAAAATGAAAATAAAGCAGTAGGAGTTTGTTTTTTGTGTTACATGACCTTTTTTTAACTTTTACAGGAAATTGAACTTTGTACGAATAAAATAAGACTTTTATTACTTGAGTAAAATCTGTAAGGTGGGCTAAAAAGTGGTAAAAACTGTTTTTTAGATTGAAAAATAAAAATAAAATTGAATTAAAGATTTGTGTTTAACCATTGATTTTCAGCTGCTTGTGTGTTAATTTACAGCAACTGGCAATTTTTAATGTTCAATTGCTATGAAGTGTTCTTTTTACTTACTGATTGTTGCTATATTTGCCTCCTTAATTTAACTAGATTCCTGCTCCGTTTTGTGTGAGTAAGGAGTGCGTAGCGGTGCATTACAGTAAACAATCGTTAAAATTATTATTATTATTAAAAGTTTTAGGACTATAATTTAAAAATGAATTCCATCAAAAAAATAGCGGTAATTGGTTTGGGTTATGTGGGTTTGCCATTGGCCCGATTGTTTGCGACGCAGCATGCTGTTACCGGATTTGACATTAATCAGTCCCGAGTTGCTTCGTTGCAGTCCGGCACTGATTCCACTTTTGAAGTATCGGACTCAGTTTTACAACAAGTATTGTTACAAGAACCAAGCGATTCTATCGGTTTGTATTGCACCACCGACATAGCTGCGATAGCCAACTGTACTTATTATATAATAACGGTTCCAACTCCTGTCGATAAAAACAATCGTCCAGATTTGACTCCTTTATATAAGTCAAGTGAAACGGTAGGTAAAGTTTTGAAAAAAGGAGATATCGTTATTTATGAATCTACCGTGTATCCTGGAGCGACAGAAGAAGAATGTGTGCCCGTTTTAGAAAAAGTTTCCGGACTGGAATTTAATGTTGACTTTTTTGTCGGGTATTCTCCTGAACGCATTAATCCCGGTGATAAAGAGCATACGGTAGAAAAAATTTTAAAAATAACTTCAGGTTCAACACCGCAAATTGGCCAAAAAGTAGATGCCTTATATAAATCAGTAATCACCGCAGGTACCCATTTGGCACCCTCCATAAAAGTAGCTGAAGCCGCTAAAGTGATTGAAAATTCCCAACGGGATATTAATATTGCTTTTGTCAATGAATTGGCTAAAATATTTAATCTGATGCAAATTGACACCCATGCCGTTTTAGAAGCGGCAGGTACGAAATGGAATTTTCTTCCTTTCAAACCGGGTCTAGTCGGCGGGCACTGCATTGGTGTAGACCCCTATTACTTGGCGCAACGCGCACAAGAATTTGGTTATCATCCAGAAATTATCTTAGCAGGACGTCGATTGAATGACAGTATGGGCGATTATGTGGCTTCACAGATTGTAAAATTAATGATCAAAAAAGGAATTTCAGTAAATGGTGCTACTTTATTGATGCTAGGTATTACTTTTAAAGAAAACTGTCCTGATGTTCGCAACACAAAAATTGTCGATGTCATAACAGCTTTGACCGATTATGGAATTGCTATTACTATTTATGACCCTTTGGCTAATCCTTCAGAAGTACAGCATGAATACCGTTTAATGACCACTGCTATTTTACCAAAGGAAAAATTTGATGCGGTTGTTTTAGGTGTCGCACATCGTGAATTCCTAGCTATCGATTTCTCCAAATTGCAAAATGAGAACAGTTTGTTATACGATGTCAAAGGTATTTTAGGAAAAGTGGCGGATGGAAGGTTGTAAAGTGCAGGTACAAAAGTATAACAGTGTAAGCACACAAAAATATGGAAAATAATCATTCAATCACGCATGTTATTCTTACCGGTGGAGTGGGAAGCCGATTGTGGCCTTTATCCAGAAAAAGCCAACCCAAGCAATATTTAGATTTATTTGAAGGTAAGTCTTTATTTGAAATGACTGTAGAACGCAATCGTACTTTAGTGGATCAGGTTATGGTTGTTGGCAACATTGATAACTGCCATTTGAGCAGACAGGTTTTAGAGAAATCGAATACTTCTTACATTGATATTATAGAATCTACTCCAAGAAATACGGCTGCAGCCATTGCTTTTGCTGCGTTGGCTTCTGATTCGGAGGCCATTTTAATTGTGACGCCATCGGATCATATTATCGATGACATGGAACAGTATAATAAAGCCATTCAGGAGGCCATTGAAAAAGCTTCCAACGGTTTTATTGTCACTTTTGGGATTGTCCCAATTAAACCAGAGACGGGTTATGGCTATATTGAAAGAAAAGGAGACGATGTTGTATCCTTTCGTGAAAAGCCCAATAAAGTTACTGCGACTGATTTTATTTCCAAAGGGAATTTTCTCTGGAACAGTGGGATGTTTTGTTTTAAAGCAGGCGTTTTTTTGGAAGAATTAAAATTGTTTGCTCCTGAAGTATATGAAAAATCAAAAATAGCCTGGGACGCCAATATTGATGGAAATTTAGATTTGGCCTTATCGATGGATATTCCGTCAATCAGTGTTGATTACGCTGTGATGGAGCGTAGTAAGAAGATAAAAGTTGTTCCTTCGACCTTCGTTTGGTCTGATTTGGGTTCTTTCGAATCGGTTTATGATTATTTGGCCGCTACTGGACATGCGGTCGACACAAATGGGAATATGGTCATTGGTACTACTAATTACACTGCTTTTGTAGGGGTAAAAAATACTATTTTTGTTTACACTCAGACCGCTAATTTAATTCTTCAAAAAGAGTGTTCTCAGGATGTAAAAAATGTTTATAGTGCTCTGGAAAAACAAAATTCAGATTTGTTAAATTAAATGATCGTAGTAAACAAAGATTCTAAAATATATATAGCAGGTCATAATGGCATGGTAGGAAGTGCTATTTGGAGAATTTTGACAGCTAAAGGCTATACTAATTTAATGGGAGTTTCAAGTACTGATTTAGATTTAAGAAATCAGCAAGCGGTTTCGGATTTTATTGCTGCCGAAAAACCGGAGGTAATCATTGATGCCGCAGCTCGTGTCGGCGGTATTTGGGCCAACAATGATTATCCCTACCAATTTATTATGGAGAACATGCAGATCCAGAATAATCTAATCGATTCCGCTTTTAAATCCGGAGTTGCGAAGTTTATTTTTTTAGGGAGTTCTTGTATTTATCCAAAATTGGCGCCGCAACCTTTAAAAGAGGAGTACTTGCTAACCGGCACTTTGGAGCTTACGAACGAATGGTATGCCATCGCAAAAATCGCCGGTGTTAAGGCTTGCGAAGCCATTCGCAAACAATTTGGAAAGGATTATGTAAGTTTAATGCCGACAAATTTATACGGTACCCATGACAATTTTGATTTAAATACATCCCATGTTTTACCAGCGATGATTCGCAAATTTCATGAAGCCAAGAAAAACAATCATGCTCCTGTTGCTCTTTGGGGTAGCGGAACACCTATGAGAGAGTTTCTTTTTGTGGATGATATGGCTGCTGCAGTTATTTTTGCTTTGGAAAATAAACTTCCAGAATATTTATACAATGTGGGAACAGGAGAGGATTTGACCATCAGACAGTTGGCCGAAATTATCCAAAAAATAACGGAACATCAAGGAGAAATCATTTGGGATGCCAGTAAACCGGACGGTACTCCAAGAAAGTTAATGGACATAGCTAAAATGCACGCTTTGGGATGGAAACATCAGGTGCGGTTGGAAGAAGGTATACAGAAAACATACAATTGGTTTTTAGAAAATAAAGATCGATTTAAGGAAGTGAAAATGTAAATCGGTGAACGTTTATCGTCCATCGTTGACCGAACACCGAACAAAAAAATATGGATACTAAACAAAAAACAGCATTTATTACCGGAGTAACGGGACAAGACGGAGCATATTTAAGCGAATTTTTACTTAAAAAAGGATATATCGTTCATGGATTAAAAAGACGTTCTTCGTTATTTAACACCGATCGTATTGATCATTTGTATCAAGATCCGCATGTAGACCACCGTAATTTCTTTTTGCATTATGGGGACATGACCGATGGGACCAATTTAATTCGTTTGATTCAGGAAATTCAGCCTGATGAAATTTATAATTTGGCCGCCATGAGCCATGTAGCGGTTTCTTTTGAAACACCGGAGTATACTGGAAATGCAGATGGACTGGGAACATTACGTATTTTGGATGCGGTTCGTTTATTAGGATTAGAAAAAAAGACACGTATTTATCAGGCCTCGACTTCTGAATTATATGGTAAAGTACAAGAAGTACCGCAATCCGAAACGACTCCTTTTTACCCACGTTCACCATATGCAGTAGCCAAGATGTATGCTTTTTGGATTACCGTAAATTACAGAGAAGCTTACGGAATGTATGCCTGTAACGGTATTTCGTTTAATCATGAATCGCCAATACGTGGGGAAACTTTCGTAACTCGTAAAATTACTAGAGCGACTTCTAGAATCGCTTTAGGTTTACAAGATAAATTATACTTAGGAAACTTGGATGCGAAACGTGATTGGGGTCATGCTAAAGATTATGTTCGTATGATGTGGATGATTTTACAAGCTGATGAAGCTGAGGATTGGGTAATTGCAACAGGTAAAACTACACCCGTACGCGATTTTGTAAAGATGAGTTTTGCAGAAACAGGAATTACACTTCGTTTTGAAGGGGAAGGAGTAAATGAAGTAGGGATTATTGACAGTATTGATGTTGAGAAATATTATAGTATTGTTAATCCCAGCAACGAAGGACGAACAACGACCACTGACCAACTTCCGCAGATTGGAAAAGAAGTATTAGCGGTAGATCCTAAATATTTTAGGCCTACTGAGGTAGATTTGTTAATTGGTGATCCTACCAAAGCCCGAACTAAATTGGGATGGAAATGTAAATATGATTTGCCAGCCTTAGTTAAGGACATGATGCAATCTGATTTGAAATTGATGCAGAAAGACCAGTATTTAAAAGATGGAGGGTTTAAAACGTTGAATTATTTTGAGTAATGAAAAGTTTAATTGATTAAGAGAAGTTCAACTTGTTTATAAAAATTTTGCTAATATCAGTCAAAATACTATTTAATTAAAAAATGATGTAGTGTAGTAATTTATTTTTGATTGAAAAATCAATCCTGACAGTAATAAGTCAACAAATATTTTTGTTGTTTTGAAAGAGAGGGTAAAAATTCTGATCTAAATTTATTAAAAAAAAATACATAAATTTTAAACAATCCAATATGTTAAAAGATAAAATTTTAATGATCACTGGAGGCACTGGGTCCTTTGGAAATGCGGTATTAAATCGTTTTTTATTTACGGATCATTTTAAAGAAATCCGAATTTTTTCTCGTGATGAAAAAAAACAGGATGATATGCGCAACCAATTAAAAAATGATAAACTCAAGTTTTATATTGGCGATGTACGTGATTATACAAGTATAGAAAGAGCGATGCGTGGAGTGGATTATGTATTTCATGCAGCTGCCCTAAAGCAAGTTCCTTCCTGTGAGTTTTTTCCATTGGAAGCGACAAAAACAAATGTGTTTGGAACCCAGAATGTCATTGATGCCGCTTCAGCCAATAAAGTAAAAAAAGTAATTTGCTTAAGCACCGACAAAGCGGCCTATCCGATTAATGCGATGGGAATTTCTAAAGCCTTAATGGAAAAAGTGGCAATCGCAGCATCGAGAAATACTACTGATACCACGGTTTGTTTAACCCGTTACGGAAATGTAATGGCATCCAGAGGCTCGGTTATTCCGTTGTTTTTAAAACAAATTCAGGAAGGTAAAACCATCACGATCACGGATCCTAAGATGACTCGTTTCCTCATGTCTTTAGAGGAGGCGGTAGAGTTGGTTTTGTTTGCTTTTGAGCATGGTAATGCCGGAGATTTATTTGTCAACAAAGCACCGGCAGGAACAATCGGGGACTTAGCACAAGCATTAAAAGAACTATGTAATGCCAAAAATGAAATAAAAATAATCGGAACACGTCATGGGGAGAAATTATATGAAACATTGTGTACTCGTGAAGAAATGGTAAAAGCACAAGATATGGGCGATTTCTATAGAATTCCGGCAGACAACCGCGATTTGAATTATGCTCAATATTTTTCGGAGGGAGAACAGGACGTTTCTATAATTGAAGATTATCATTCTCACAATACAGAACAGTTGGGCGTTGAAGGAATGAAAAAATTATTAATAAATCTGCCACTAATTAAGAAAGAGGTTTTTGGAGAAAATGTGGCTCAAATGCCAGGGTAATTCTAAAGATAAAATGATTCCAGAAATGACAAAAAGTGGTAGTCATATCGATTCTAGAGGAACGCTGTTTTATAATAATGATTTCAATCTCTCGGCAATCAAAAGAATGTATGCAATAGAAAATCACAACATTGATTTTGTTCGGGCCTGGCAAGGACATCAAATTGAACAGCGATGGTTTTCGGTTATGTATGGTTCTTTTAGAATCCAGTTGATTGCGATTGACCATTGGGATAATCCTTCCAAAGATCTGGAGCGGTTAGTTTTTATATTAAATGCAAAAAAACTTGATGTGCTTCACATTCCTCCAGGATATGTGAGCAGTATTCAGTCGCTGGAACCAGATTCAAAATTGTTGGTGCTTGCGGATTATTCATTAGGAGAAGTAAAAGACGAATTCCGATTTGAGTCGGATTACTTTCAGGAAAAAAAGTAAATTATGTTAAAAGTAGGAATTACTGGTCAGGCCGGATTTGTAGGTACGCATTTGTACAATACTTTAGGGTTATTTCCTGAAGAATTTGACAGAGTTGATTTTCAAAAAGAATTTTTTGAAGAGGATAATCAATTAAATGGCTTTGTATCACAATGTGATGTTATAGTTCATTTAGCTGCCATGAATCGGCATAATGACCCGCAAGTAATTTATGATACCAATCTGGGTTTGGTAAAGAAATTGACAAATGCTTTGTCCGCTACAAAGAGTAAAGCACATGTGCTTTTTTCATCGTCTACGCAGGAAGAAAGAGATAATTTGTACGGAAAATCTAAAAAAGAAGGAAGGGAGTTGATGATCAATTGGGCTAAAAAAACAGGTGGTAAATTTACCGGACTGATTATCCCAAATGTTTTTGGCCCTTTCGGACATCCAAATTACAACTCTGTGGTGGCGACGTTCTGCCACAAATTATCTCATAATGAAACGCCAAAAATTGAGGTTGACGGGGAGGTGAAGCTAATTTATGTTGGGGAATTGATAGCCAAAATCCTAAAAGAAATTAGAAGCGGAATAGGAAAAGATGAAGTTTTAGTTGCTCATACATCAGAATCTAAGGTGTCTGGGCTACTTGTTTTATTGGAAAATTACAAAACACATTATCAGGATAAAGGGGAAATACCCACAATCAACAATACCTTTGAATTGAATTTGTTCAATACTTTTCGTTGTTATATGGATATTGCCACCTACTTTCCCGTAAAATTCATCCAGCATATTGATCCCAGAGGTTCATTTGTGGAAGTGATGCGATTGGGAATTGGAGGACAAGTATCTTTCTCAACAACGGTTCCGGGAATTACCAGAGGAAACCATTATCATACGCGTAAAATAGAACGTTTTGCAGTGATAAAAGGAAAAGCATTAATTCAGTTGCGTCGTATAGGAACAGATGAAGTATTGGATTTTTATCTCGATGGAGCGGAACCTGCGTATGTAGACATGCCGATCTGGTATACTCATAATATTAAAAATATTGGAGATGAGGTTTTATATACCAATTTCTGGATCAATGAATTTTATGATCCAACTGATCCGGACACCTATTTTGAAAATGTTTAAATAAAAATGAAATAAAATTTTATCTTCGATATAAATGAAATCAAGACTTAAAGTAATGACCGTTGTCGGAACGCGCCCGGAAATTATACGACTGTCAAGAGTAATGGCCGCTTTAGATGCTTCCGATGCCATAGAACATATCATGGTTCATACAGGTCAAAATTATGATTATGAATTAAATCAAATTTTTTTTGATGACTTAGCCATTCGGAAGCCCGATTTTTTTCTGGATGCCGCCGGAGCCACTGCTACTGAAACTATAGGTCAGATTTTGATAAAGATTGATCCATTATTGGAAAGTGAAAAACCAGATGCTTTTTTAATTTTAGGCGATACGAATAGCTGCTTGTGTGCCATTCCTGCAAAAAAGAGACAGATCCCCATTTTCCACATGGAAGCTGGGAACCGTTGTTTTGACCAAAGAGTTCCTGAAGAAACCAATCGTAAGATTGTGGATCATGTTTCCGATATTAATTTGACCTACAGTGATATTGCCAGAGAATATTTATTGAGAGAAGGTTTGTCCGCTGACAGAATCATTAAAACCGGTTCGCCGATGTTTGAAGTTTTGAATCATTATTTACCTTCTATAGAATCTTCTGACGTTTTGGAAAGATTGGAGCTTCAAGAAGGTAAGTTTTTTGTAGTGTCATCCCATCGGGAAGAAAATATCAATAGTGAGAAAAACTTTCAAGGTTTGATGGATAGCTTAAATTTAATTGCTGAAAAATACAATTATCCAATTATTGTTAGCACACATCCGCGTACTCGTAATATGATAGAAAATAAAAATATTAAAATGCATACGAATGTCCAATTCTTAAAACCTTTAGGATTTAATGATTTTAATGCCTTGCAGATGAAATCTTTTGCGGTTTTATCAGATAGCGGAACCATTTCAGAAGAATCATCTGTTTTAAATTTCAGGGCTTTAAACCTGAGAGATGCCCATGAAAGACCAGAGGCCATGGAAGAAGCTTCGGTAATGATGGTGGGATTGAGTCCGGAAAGAATCATGCAGGGTTTGGTACAATTGCAATACCAAAAAACAGGTGCCGAACGCAATTTCAGATCCGTTGCTGATTATTCGATGCCGAATGTGTCGGAGAAAATGATTCGCATTATTATTAGTTATACTGATTATATTAATCGTGTGGTATGGAGAAAAAACGAATAAAATAGGAAGTTAAAAGAGAATAATGAAAGTCCTAATGATCAATTCGGTTTCCGGTTACGGCAGCACAGGTTCTATCTGTGTGGATATCGCTGGTATGCTCGAAAATCAAGGGCATGAAAGTTACATTGCGTACGGACAATTATCTTCTGCATATAAAAACAGTTTCAAAATAGGGACCGTTTTAGAAAATCATTTACATAATATAGGTTCTCGGATTTTTGGTAAACAAGGGTATTTTACTCATGGCGGAACCAAAAAGTTAGTAAAATTCATAGAAAATTATAATCCAGATGTAATTCATTTACACAATCTGCATGGTAATTATTTAAACCTTAAAATTTTATTTGATTATTTAAAAGAAATACAAAAACCAGTGGTCTGGACGCTTCATGATTGTTGGGCATTTACAGGAAAATGTGCCCATTATACTGATGTGGCTTGTTATAAATGGCAAACCCATTGTAATAATTGTCCTCAGGTTCAAAAATATCCGTCAAGCCTTTTCTTCGACAAGTCTAGTATAATGTTTGATGACAAAAGGGAGTGGTTTACAAGTATCGAAAACATGACCATAATTCCGGTTTCTAATTGGTTGGCAGGTGAAGTAAGTAAATCTTTTTTAAATAAATATCCGATTGTCCCAATTTATAATTGGATTGATTTTGAGGTTTTTAAGCCGTCAGAAAAATCAAAATTCAATAATGAATATGGATTAGATGAAATTAAGTTTTCAATAATTGTAGTTAGTGCGGCATGGCATATCGAAGATGTTAAATGGCAAGATTTATTGGAGTTTGCGGATAAAATTGAAGCAAATACCCAAATAATAGTTATTGGAAAAGTTGATAAACTGGCATTATTACCCAAAAATTGTGTTTCTATTAACTATGTGCATGGTAAAGAAAAGTTAGCGGCTCTTTATAGCTTTGCGGATGCTTATATTCATCTTTCAACAGAAGATACCTTTGGAAAAGTAATTGCGGAAGCACTAAGTTGTGGAACGCCAGCTATTGTATATAATTCAACAGCTTGTCCTGAAATTATAGGCGAAGGCTGTGGTTATGTAGTTGAAAAAAGAAATGTAGACCAAGTTTTAGAAGCAATTAATAAGATTGAAATTAATAAGAAAAAATTCTACTCCGCTAAATGTAGAAAACATGTTATGGATCATTTTAATTATACGATAAATATTAATCAAACTATAGCAGTTTATAAAAATAGGATTGCAATATGATTATTAATTTAATTGTAATATTCCTAATTCTTCTCTTTGGATTCATATACTCTCAAGGATCTAATCAGGATATTAATAGTGGTAGTAACAGAAAAAAATATATTAAGGTAATTTGTTTTATCTTAATACTTCAGTCGGGTTTAAGAAATGTGGCAGTAGGTAGTGATACATATACATACTTTTTATATTTTGAGGATGTTAAGAGAAGTTCCTGGGGGGATATTTATAAAGCTATATTTAATTTTTATGAGCTTGGAGAGGGCAAAGACATAGGATATGTGGCCTTTGAGAAATTAGTACAAGTATTTACGAATGAATATCAAATCTTTCTTTTAGTAATCGCTGTTATTTTTTTCACGGCATTGGGGAATTTTATATACAAAAACACGACAAAATTAAAAGATTCCATAATTGCTTTTGTTATATATTCTGTTTTGTTTTATTCTTTTTTTTCAATTACTGGCCACAGACAGACTTTAGCAACAGCAGGAACATTTTTTGCTTTTGAATTTTTAAAGAGAAAAAGATTGATTCCTTTTGTTGTTATAATTTTGATAGCGTCTACAATTCACAAGTCATGCTTGGTTTTTATTCTTTTGTATTTTTTGTCGTATATCAAAAATATTAAAATTCCTTTTTGGATTGTTTTACTATTATTTCCAATTTTAATGGGGTTTAGTAGTATTATGGCAAAATTTATATCTGTGTTTTTAAATTCATATGAGGAATATGAGCATTTAGAAGAGTATAAACCTGTAACTTTTGTAGTTTTAATGTTGTTTATTGCAGTTTTATCGTTAATTAGGTACAACAAAATAATAGTTTTAGACAAAGGAGTGAAAAACTATTATGCAGGTTTAATGGTAGGGATATTATTTTTATCATTAGTCTTTGAAATTCATGGTTATATGAGGGTAGTTCAATATTTTTCAATTTTTATACTTTTATTAATACCCTTAATATTAAGGTCCTTTGATTCATTTGATAAAAAACACAGAAGTTTCATATATTCAATATCAATAATTATACTTCTTTCTTTTTTTATTAAAGCTAATTTAAATATGGAATATAAGTTTTTTTGGCAGGAAATGAAATTGGAAAAACTTTATGATTAATCACCTTATGAAAGAAATAAAATATATAGGTTTTTATGATTTACCTAATTCTAAATGTAAAAGAGTAAGTGCGCTATCAGCCACAAACAAAATGGATTATATTTGCAATTCGATTAATAATGTAGGTTTTCAAGTACATTTGATTTCGCCTTCTTGGATGGATGATTCTATAAAAAACTTTAAAATTCAAAAAACCTCAACCATCCAATTAAATGATAATAAAAAATTAACATTAGTATCGAGTTTTGGAACTTCCAATAAATTTACAAGAATTGTCAAAATTATTTATTCATTGTTATGGCTGTTTTTCTGGTTAGTAAAGAGTGTTAAAAGGGACGAGAAAATAATTGTGTACCATTCGCCTTGGATATCTTTGCCAATAATTTTGGCTAAAAAGTTGAAAAGATTTAAACTCATCCTTGAAGTCGAGGAGATCTATAGCGATGTGACTTCTTTACACCCTTATTTCGATAAATTAGAAAAAAAAATATTTCAAATAGCTGATTCATTTTTGTTTTCCTCTGATTTATTAGTCAGTAAAATTGGCGATTCTAAAAAAAACATTATTATCTATGGAAATTACAATGTAAATGAAGTGCTAGCACATCCAATAAATGACAACAAAATTCATCTTTTATACGCCGGAATTATAGACAAAGTTAAAGCGGGTGCATTTAACGCCGTAGAAAGCGCACTTTATCTTAACGAAGATTATGTGCTGCATATTATTGGATTTGGGGATGTTAAAACTTTATTAATTAGAATTAACGAAATTAATAAAATATCAAAATGTAAAATAATTTTTGATGGAACATTATCTGGCTCAGATTACATTAAATATTGTCAAAAATGTCATATTGGTCTCAGTACTCAAAAAATGGATGGTAAATATCTTGAAACTTCATTTCCAAGTAAAATTTTATCCTACATGGGTTTGGGACTGCGAGTTGTCTCTTGCGGTGTTGAATGTGTAATGGATTCAAAAATAGGTAATGATATTGTTTTCTATTACAAAGATACAACGCAAGCAATTGCAGAAGCTATAAAGAAAATCAATATAACAACACCAAATAATAATATCAATATTATTAAAAAATTAGATAGAGAATTCATCAGTGATTTAAAAAAACTATTAGAATAAATTATGGACAAAACAATTATAAAACCTTATTTGATTGATATACCTGTATTAATACTTTTTTTTGCAAGACCTAATCCTCTCGGGAAAGTTTTTGAACAAATAAAAATTGCGAGACCGTCAAAATTGTATTTGTATCAGGATGGTGCCCGCGAGAATAGACCTGATGATGTCGAAAATATTAAATTATGTCGTGAAATTGTATCTAAAATTGATTGGGAATGCGAGGTGAAGTACATGTACCAGGAAAAAAATTTTGGATGTGATCCGTCTGAATTTATTTCCCAGCAATGGTTTTTTTCAAATGAAGAGTCGGGAATTGTTTTAGAAGATGATGATGTACCATCACAAAGTTTTTTTCCTTATTGTAAAGAATTGTTGGTAGTTTATAAAAACGATGAACGTATTAATATGATATGCGGTATGAATCAAATGGGGACTTATCATGATACACCATACAGTTATACTTTTTCTAAATCGGGTTCAATTACGGGTTGGGCTTCCTGGCGTAGGGTTTTTAATAAATGGGAAGAACATTATGACTTTCTTAATGATGAATATGCAAAACAAAATATTAAAGGAGTTTTAGATAAAAAGGCGTATAAAAATTTCATTAATAATTGTACTAATCATAAAACAAGCGGTAAAGCGCATTATGAATCTTTATTTGGCTCTGCAGCTATTTTAAACAGCAGATTGAATATAGTGCCTAAATATAATATGATTTCTAATATTGGTATTGATTCTAACGCAACGCATGGGGCTACCTCTATGGATATTCTTCCTAAGGGGATAAAAAAAATATTTTATATGACTCCACAAGAAATTCCTTTTCCTTTAAAACATCCAAAATATGTAATAGAAGATGTTAATTATGAAAAAAAACTAAACAGAATTATGGCTAATGGTTACCCGTTAGTAAAATGGTATCGCTTCTGCGAATCAGTTTTTTACAGGGTAAGAGCAGGAGAGTATAAAAGTATAGTTAATGGAGTTAAAAGAAGACTGAATGCCAGATAAAATAGCGGATAATAAATATGAAGGTTTGAATATTAATTCATCTATGAATGTGGCTAAATGTATTGCTATAATTTCAGTAATAATGGCCCATTCAAGAAATACAGACTATTATTTCTACAGTAATGTAACCGAAAGGATTGGTGCTATTGGCGTAATCACTTTTTTAATTATTGCGGGGTATTATTTTAATGTTGAAAAATATGGAGTTAAATCTTTTTTTAAAAATAAAATCACCTCAATTGTAGTGCCTTGGGTATTCACCGGAACAATATTATTTTTAATTGGTCATAATTTTAATTTTCAGGATTGGATGAAGTGGATTGTTGGCCATGAGACCTATTTGTATTATCTTTCAATGCTGATGCTATGTTATTTATTTTTAAGTTTTTTTAATAAAAAAACATACCTTGTTTTATTTGTTTTACTGAATCTTGCATCACTTTTAGCAACTAGTTTTGGAGTTTTTGACTATCTTTTCTTTAAGTATTTTAAAGTTGTTGAAATTAATAATTATCTTAATGTGTTTAATTGGATTGGATTTTTCTCAATTGGGATTTTATTAAAAAATAATCTAAAAAATATTATGGTATTTCTCAAAAGAAATATCATCATTATAACAGCGACATATATTTTGTCATTGATTATTGGCTTTTATCTTGAACCTGCTTATGCGGGATACTTTTCAAAACTAGCTATTCCTCTTGAATTATTAGGAGTGATTTTTATTTTTTCGCTTTCTACTATTACATGGTTGAATAATAAATTTGTACATAATATAGCAGAATTAACTTTCGCAATATATTTGACACACTTTTTAACTTTTCCCATACGTAAATTTCTAATTCATACGCCAATTATGGAATTTATTAATCCATTTATATTCTTGGGATTTAATTGTGCTTTGCTTTTGATAGGCAGATCCTTTTCTGAAAAAATTAATTTAGAAAATTGGTATTGTTTGTTATTGGGGATTAGAATTGATAAAGTTAAAAAAAATATTAAAAAACTAAACTATAATAATAGTCCTAGCAATGGATAGCTCACGACAAATAAGGCTTGGGGCTTTAATCTCTTATGCTGCAATTGTTCTTAATATCATAATTGGTTTTGTTTATACCCCCTGGATGATTAAACAAATTGGTAAATCTGACTACGGGTTGTATATCTTAGTTACTGCTTTTTTGTCTTATTTTGTAATGGATTTTGGATTAGGTCAGACCATAGCCCGGTTTTTAACAAAATATAAATTAGAAGGTGATTCATTAAAAATTAATCAGATTTTGGGGTTAACTTCAAAATTCTATCTTGTGATTAATGCTTTTATTTTATTGACATTAGTACTTATTTATTTTTTTATTCAGAATATATTTGTTGAACTTAGTTCCTTAGAGATTGATAAATTCAAAATAGTTTTTATAATTGCGGGCGGGTTTAGTTTGTTATCTTTCCCTTTTATGCCGTTGGATGGAGTTCTGATTGCTTACGAACGATTTGTACTATTAAAGATATGTGACGTTATAAGTAAATTAGGGGTTGTTGTTTTTATGATTATAGCCTTAATTTTGGGATACAAGCTTTTTGCCTTAGTTGCTATTAATGCTGCTGTTGGGTTGCTAATAATTGTAATAAAGTTTATTTATTTATCTAAAACTACCAGAATAAAAATCGATTTTAGCTACAAAAGCAAATCATTGTTAAAAGAACTATTTAAATTTTCTTTTTGGATTTCTGTCATTGGTATAGCCCAACGATTATTAATCAATATTGCTCCTTTAATTTTAGGAATATTTTCAGGAACTACTCAAATTGCTATTTTTTCAATTGGTATTATTATTGAAGGCTATACATGGACTTTTGCTCATGCTTTAAACGGTTTGTTTTTGCCAAAAGTTTCCCGTTTGGATACAGAAGAGAATAACCTGCATGAAATTACAAATTTAATGATACGTGTGGGCAGAATTCAATTGGTTCTGATGGGCTTATTAATGATTGGATTAATTACTCTAGGTAAGGAATTTATACAACTTTGGATGGGAAATGATTTTAAAGAATCATATTATATTTTTGTTTTACTCATAGCGCCAGGTTTTATTACTTTAACACAGGAAATAGCCTATACCTATCTTTTTGTTAAAAATGAATTGAAATACAGAGCAATAATGTTTGTTACCGCAGCACTTTTAAGTGTAGTAGTTTCTGTTGTTTTAGCACCTCATTATGGTGCTTTTGGTTGTGCTATTGGGATATTTACCGCAACAATGTTATGTCATGTTGTAGGAATGAATTATATATACTGGAAAGTAATAAAATTAGAAATACCGAGATTTTTTAAAGAATGTTTTTTGAACATGTTAATCCCGTTATTTTTAACTTTTATTTTTGGATTTGGATTAAACTATTTTTTTATAGCGAATAACTTTTTCTTGTTTGGTAGTAAAATTATTCTATTGACTTTTTTCTACGGTATTATGATGTGGCTTGTGGCACTAAGAATGGATGAAAAGCAATTGATAAAAGAAATCTTAACTCGTTTTAATCCATTTGTATAATGGATTATGATAAGTAAATTAAAAAATATCGTCAAAAATTCATCATCCATTTGGAAATTATGATGTTTTTTAAGTTTGAAATTATTTGGAAATAATAAAGTGAGGATTAAGGGTAATAATAATTTTTATGCAACTACTGCTCTTCTAAAAAAGGCAGACATATAAGTTTTCGGAAATAATAATTGTTTGTACATTAATGAAGGCGTCCGATTTGAGGGTATTATTAAAATTTACGGGAACAACAACACAATTGAAATTCATAAAAATTGTGTTATAAAAGGAGCGAAATTTTGGATAGAAGATGATAAGAACAAAATTGAGATGGGTAGTTACAGTACAGTTGAAGAAAACGCAGAATTTGCAACAATCGAAGGTTGCAATATAATTATAGGTGAGGATTGTATGATCTCAAGTGAAGTTACTATAAGAACAGGGGATAGTCATTCTATTCTAAACAATGAAGGAATTAGAATTAATAGCTCTCAAAATATTAAAGTAGGAAATCATGTCTGGATTGGAAATAAAGCAGTTTTAACTAAAGGTTCATTGGTTTCTGATAATTCAATAGTTGGTTCAGGTGCATTGGTAAACAAAGTATTTGAGATTAAAAATTGTATTATTGCAGGTGTTTTAGCGAAAGTATTCAAAGAGCAAATTTCCTGGTTAAGAGAAAGAATTTAGTTTGTTTCTTTTGAAATGACATGTTTAAATAAAAATTAAACATTAATGAAACAAAAATTTCTGGTAATTAGTAGTAATGTATGGGATGATACGAATGTTAATTCCTTATACAATTTGTTTCAGAACTGGAAACAAGATGAAATTGCCAATTTATACTGTAGAGATGAAATTCCAAATAATAGAATTTGCTCTAATTATTTTTAGAGTTGTTCAATTAAAGTTAGGATGTGAAAATAATAGCTAAGGTATTAATCACATTTTACGTAAATATAAATAAATATGAATCCGTTAATAAGTGTTATCATTCCGGTTTATAAGGTAGAAGCCTATTTGCACCAATGTGTGGAAAGTGTTTTGAACCAAATCTACCAAAATCTTGAAATAATTTTGGTTGATGATGGATCACCAGATAATTGTCCAACTATATGTGATGAATTTACTTATAAAGACAATCGGGTAAAAGTGATTCATAAAAAAAACGGAGGTGCATCAGATGCTCGTAATTTTGGATTAAAAGCCTCTAATGGGGAATATATACTTTTTTTGGATAGTGATGATTACTGGGTTGACACCAATTTGGTTAATAAATTAATCGAAACTGTAAACAAAAATAAAAGAGTAGATATTATATTTTTTGGAAGACTTACTTTTTATGAAAACAATCCGACTAAAATTATAAAAGATAAAGAATTTGATTTAAAAAAAATAGATAATAAAAGTAAAACAGAAGTTCTCTCGTATTTTATTGGAGAGGGACGGTTTATAATTAGTGCTTATCAGAGATTAATAAGGAAATCAATATTAATTGAGAATGCTATTTTTTTTGAAAAAGGATTAGTTGGAGAAGATATTGATTGGAATTTCAAATTAATGTTATCCGCAAAACATTTTTTCGCAATCAACAATTTATATTATGCCTATCGCGTAAGAGAAGGGTCAGTAACTGCAACTTTTGGTTATAAAAATGCAAAAGATTTATTACATATCATTACCAAATGGGCGAATTATTTTTCGTTAAACAATATAGATGGTCGACAAAAATACTTGTTGTTAGGTTATTGTGCCTATCAATATGGAATCTTAATGGGGGCAGTAAAGTCATTGAAAAAAAAAATGGAAAGAGAAGAGATCGAAAAGGGGATGAGTTCGTTAACATGGCTCTTAGAGTACAATGTTAACTACAAGACTAATCAAGTTTCGAAATTATATAAGATGTTTGGTTTCAATATAACTTCTCATATATTAAATTTTTATATTTATCTAAATAAAAAAGGTTTTAGATACTAATTAATGGACAAACAAATAAAAATTTTAATTATTTCGAGCACTCCTTGGGATGATAATAATAGTTTTGGCAGCAGTTTTTCTAATATTTTTGGAGGCAACCCCAATTATGAAATTGCCAATATTTATTGCCTGTTTGGCCTCCCCAACACAAAAGTGGCAAAACATTTTTTTCAGATTACCGAAAAAGGAATAGTAAGGACTTTATTGGGAAAGCAAAAGTTTTCGGGGAAACAGATTTTTACTTCGGTGAATGAAAATTTTCCGGACACCATGCTTTCTAATAGTGAGATGAAATTTGTTAATAAATTAAAGATACTTCGTTGGCAAATATTTTTTTGGATTCGTGACCTAGTTTGGAGCACCGGGAAATGGAAATCGAAACCTTTGGATGATTTTATAACAAATTTTCAGCCAGATTTAATTTTCTTACCAATATATTATTCTACTTATATGAATACTATTGGGTTATATGCTCAAATGAAGGCAGGAGTCAAAATGGTGGGTTATATCTCGGATGATTGCTATACGCTTAAACATTTTTCTTTATCTCCCTTATTTTGGATAGATCGTTTTATAAAAAGAGCATATGTGAAAAAAGCTATTGACCAGTGTGAAATATTATACACCATTACGGAAACTCAAAAAAACGAGTACAATGCAATTTTCGGTAATAAGTGTAAAGTTTTATTTAAAGGAGGTGATTTTGATGATTTTTCTCATCAAAAAAAGATATTAAATCATCCAATTAAAATAATATATACAGGTAATTTAGGAATGGGTAGATGGAAATCACTTGCTAAAATTGGGGAAGCCTTACAGCTTATTAATTGTGATGGTCTAATAGCACAGCTCTATATTTATTCACAAACACATTTATCGGCTTCTGCTATGGAAAAATTGAAGTTGATTGATGCCATTTGTTTTATGGGAGGTATTCCTTCTACAAAAGTTAAGGATGTACAGCGGGATTCGGACATCCTGGTCCATGTAGAGTCATTTAAACTCTCAGAAAGAAATAGTGCTAGATTATCTTTCTCAACAAAGATTGTCGATTATCTGGAAGCCGGACGATGTATAGTTGCTGTAGGTTGGGAAAAAACGGGTGCAATAGAATATCTAATGGAAAACGATGTGGCAATTGTGATTACAGATGTGAATCAGATTTATAATCAGTTAAACAATCTTATTGGTAACAAACAGCTGATATTTGATTATGCAATTAGGGGTTTTGAATTAGGAAAGAAAAATCATCAGTTCGAAAAAATTAGAAATGGTTTATATAATGATTTAGTATTTGTTGCAACTTCAAATAATATGTAATTTTTAATTTTGTTTCAAAATTGAAACTTTACTAAATGAAAAAAAAACTCATCCGCATCACTACCGTTCCAATTTCATTAGAAATCTTATTGGAAAACCAATTGCGCTTTATGAATCAGCACTACGTTGTAGTGGGTGTATCTTCAGATAAAGAGTATTTAAAGCAAGTTGGACATTTAGAAGATATTGAAGTATACGATGTCGAAATGACCCGTAGAATCACCCCATTGCTGGACGTAAAAGCGGTGTGGCGATTGTACAGATATTTCAAAAAAGAAAAACCGTTTATCGTTCATACCCATACACCTAAAGCAGGTACTCTTGGAATGATTGCGGCTAAATTAGCGGGTGTGCCTAATCGGTTACATACCATTGCAGGATTACCTTTGTTAGAAACTACCGGATTTAAACGTGTAATATTGAATTTGGTTGAGAAAATAACTTATGCTTGCGCAACAAGAATTTATCCTAATTCTTTCGGTTTAAAAGAGATTGTAATTCAGGAAAGATTTTGCAAACCGGAAAAACTAAAAGTAATTGGAAACGGGAGTTCAAACGGTATAAATACGGCCTATTTTGATTCAGAAATTTTTTCTAATAACGAGAATAAATCTTTAAAAAGTCATTTAGGAATAAGTCCGGAGGATTTTGTTTTTATTTTCGTTGGACGGCTGGTAGGCGACAAGGGCATCAATGAATTAATACGGGCATTCAAAAAACTTTCTGCAGAAAATACAACGGTCAAGTTGTTATTGGTAGGTCCCTTAGAATCAGGATTAGATCCATTGGCTCCAGAAACCTTAAAAGAAATTGCCGTCAATAGACATATTATATCCGTTGGTTTTCAGAATGATGTCAGACCCTATTTTGCTATTTCAAATGTATTAGTTTTCCCTAGTTACCGCGAAGGGTTTCCCAATGTGGTGATGCAGGCCGGAGCCATGGGTTTGCCGAGCATTGTAACTGATATTAATGGTTGTAATGAAATCATCATCGAGGGCAAAAACGGTATTATCATTCCTGTTAAAGATGGCATTGCTGTTTATAAAGCGATGAAAAAAATGGTGAGAGAGTTTGATTTCAGAAATCAATTGCAACAAAATACCCGCCGTATGATTGTTTCCCGATACGAACAACAAATGGTTTGGGATGCTATTTTGGCAGAGTATAAAAATCTAGAAGTTACACTGTCTAATGAAAAGATAAAAAATAAACTCATCCGCACTTCCACCGTGGCTGTTTCTTTAGATTATTTGCTTAAAGGCCAATTGTCTTTTTTGCAAAACAACTATGAAGTTTTAGCAGTATCTGGAACCGATGAGCATCTGGATGCGGTAGCCAGTAGAGAAGGTGTTAGGGTCAAAGGTCTAAATATGCAGCGAAAAATCAGTATTTTTAAAGATTTGAAATCATTGTGGCAGTTGTATTGGCTATTTAAAAAAGAAAATCCATTAATAGTGCATTCCATAACTCCAAAAGCAGGTTTATTAAGTATGACAGCAGCTTACTTTGCAAAGGTGCCCATTAGAATGCATACGTTTACAGGTCTAATTTTTCCTACGAGAACCGGTTTTAAGCAAAAATTATTAATAGCGATGGATAAATTGTTATGCCAATTTGCTACCAATATATATCCTGAAGGGCAAGGGGTGAAGAATGATTTAATAAAATTTAAAGTCACAACTAAACCATTAAATATCATTGCCAATGGAAATGTAAACGGGATAGATACCGCTTATTTTAATCCGGAAAATTTTTCAGCGCAACAAAATCGAGACTTAAAAAATAGTTTAGGGATACATGCTGAGGACTTTGTTTTTATTTTCGTGGGACGTCTGGTAAGCGACAAAGGCATCAATGAATTGATTAAGGGTTTTAAAAAAGTTTCCTCGGAACGAGAAAGGGTTAAATTGATTTTGGTTGGTCCTCTTGAGTCAGACTTAGATCCATTAAAAAAAGAAACCTTACAAGAAATAATAACTAACAATAAGATCAGATCCGTTGGTTTCCAAAAAGACGTACGGCCCTATCTTGCAATCAGCCACTGTTTAACTTTTCCAAGTTACCGTGAGGGTTTTCCAAATGTTGTAATGCAGGCCGGAGCTATGGGATTGCCGAGTATTGTTACTAATATCAATGGTTGTAATGAAATCATAATTGAAGATGAAAACGGCGCAATTATTCCGGTTAAAGATTCAAATTATCTATATCAGGCAATGCAAAAAATGGCAGATGACATTAATTTTAGAACCAACTTGCAACTAAATGCCCGAGCGATGATCGTTTCCCGCTACAAACAAAAAATGGTTTGGGAAGCTATTTTAGCAGAATATAAAAGATTAGAACAAAATGTATAAACTCTTTTTTAAAAGAATATTGGATTTTATGCTTGCCCTATTTGGATTAGGAGTGTTGAGCCCTTTATTGGTATTTGTTACGATTGCTTTATATTTTGCAAATGAGGGCAAACCATTCTTTTTTCAATTACGTCCGGGATTAAACGGCTCCGTTTTCAAAATTATTAAGTTCAAGACGATGAACGACAAGAAAGATTTAGCCGGAAATCTGCTATCCGATGCCGAAAGGTTGACAAAAATGGGAAGCTTTGTGCGCAAAACCTCTTTGGATGAAATTCCTCAATTATTGAATGTAATTAAAGGAGACATGAGTTTGATTGGACCCAGACCTTTACTGCCCGAATATTTGCCCTTGTACGATATTACGCAACAAAGACGGCATGAAGTAAATCCTGGCATAACTGGATGGGCACAAGTCAATGGTCGTAATGCGATCAGTTGGGAACAAAAATTTAAATATGATATTTGGTACGTGGAACACATCTCTTTTTTTTTAGACTTAAAAATATTTTTTTTAACTATTAAAAAAGTATTAGTCAGAGAAGGAATAAACACAGAAAATACAGCTACGACAGAACGTTTTAATGGAAATTGATATGTATTTATTTGGCGCCAGTGGGCATTGTAAAGTTATAATCGACATTATAACTTCTTTACAAGATTTAACGATTAACGGAATAGTTGATGATTATCCTAATCAGGAAGAGCTTTGTGGCATCCCTGTTTTCAATACAAAGAGTGTTGGCACTTTTTCGGATAAACAGTTTATCGTGTCGATAGGAAATAACAGAACTAGAAAAAAAATTGTTAATTATTTGTGTGCCATTTATCCAACTGCAGTGCATTCTCAAGCCATCGTCTCCAAACGGGCAACTGTTGGCGAGGGTACGGTTATTATGGCAGGTGCGATAGTAAATTCAGATGCGTTCATCGGAGAGCATTGTATAATCAATACTTCGGCTGTAATTGAGCACGATTGCAAAATTGCTAACTTTGTGCATGTTTCACCTAATGCATCCGTAGCAGGAAATGTTACAATTGGCGAAGGAACGCATATAGGAATAGGAGCATCAGTGATTCAAGGAATCAAAATTGGAAAATGGTCAACAATAGGCGCCGGAGCAGTACTCATTCATAATGTCCCTGATTACGCAGTAGTGGTGGGGAATCCAGGTAAAATTATAAAATACAACGTAGAATATGAATAAATCAAAAATATGGCTTTCCTCCCCTCACATGGGCGGGAGTGAGCAGAAGTATGTACAAGAGGCTTTCGATACGAATTGGGTAGCCCCACTTGGACCGAATGTAACCGGTTTAGAAAAAGATTTAGAGAAATATTTATCTAAGGGTGAAGTTGCTGTTGGTGTTTTAAGCTCTGGTACAGCAGCCATTCACTTGGGTCTGGTTCTATTAGGTGTGACCTCAGGGGATGAGGTGATCTGTCAAAGTATGACGTTTTCTGCTTCAGTTAATCCTATTTTTTATCAGGGGGCAACTCCAGTTTTTGTTGACAGTGAATTGGATACTTGGAATTTATGCCCAATAGCGTTGGAAGTAGCCATTAAAGACCGTATCACAAAAGGTAAGAAACCTAAAGCCATTATAGCAGTTCATCTGTATGGTGTGCCCTTCCAAATTGAAGCGATTAGGGCCGTTGCCGATGAGTATGCAATTCCTATTTTAGAGGATGCTGCCGAGGCCTTGGGCAGCAGCTATAAAAGGAGGAAATGTGGCACTTTTGGAGATATTGGGGTTTTGTCCTTTAATGGAAACAAAATCATTACCACTTCAGGAGGAGGAGCCATTGTAATGCCTACTGTAGCTTTAAAAGAAAGGGCTATTTTTTTTGCTACTCAATCCAGAGATGATGCACCACACTACCAGCATAGCGAAATAGGATACAATTACCGCATGAGCAACGTTTGTGCCGGTATTGGTAGAGGCCAAATGGAAGTTTTAGACGAACATGTTGTTCAACGCAGGGCCATGCATGATTTTTATGTCACTGTTTTTAAAGATGTACGTGGTATTACTGTGTTTACCGTACCTAATAATGATTATTTTGCTAATTATTGGTTGAGTGCTGTATTGGTTGATCCTGAAATGGCGAATGGAATGACCAGAGAAACGATGCGATTGGCACTAGAAGCTGAAAATATTGAATCCCGACCGTTATGGAAACCAATGCATTTGCAACCTATTTTTCAGCAGTGTCCGTATTATGGAAAAAAAGTGGCTGAAACGCTGTTTGAAAATGGACTCTGTCTGCCGTCAGGTTCCAATTTAACGGAAGAAGACAGGAATAGAATTCAGAGTGTTTTGGCCAAGTTGTTTGGTCAGAAGGCATAGTTTATTTTCTATTATTATTAGTGATTCTTGTAACTCACTACGTTTAATTTTTTAAACACATCGAATCATAGTTTTTAAGTATTTCTATTAAGACGTTTAACTTTATATAGTAAATCATACCTTTACGGACTCAGAATTGAGTTATTCGATTCTTTTTTCTACGTTTTGATATGGCAGTTACTTAAGTCGAAGTTGGTGTTTTTATATCTTTTTTGAAATTCTTAATTTTATTTAATTACACAGATCGGTTATTACTAATTGTTTCGATTATCACTTAGCAGCCTGGCTTATTAACGATCTACAAGAATAAAAAAATAAAAAAAAACCATTTGTTGCAATTGTTAAACTATGAGTTATACGGTCAGTGTGTTTTATCGTTTGTATGTAAAAAAAGTGTTTGTTTGAGACTTTATTTTATTTCCTATATTTGATTTTTATTCATTATTCAAGACGTATCACTTTAAAAAAGATAAATTACTTTGAGTACTCCTGTAAATAAAAAAGCAGCACAGTTTGTTACTGACGTTTTTTTCAAAACGAACCTTAGATTGAATATTCATAATTTGGGTTATTTGCCCCGCTGGATCATTGTTGGCATTGATTTGATGGTTTTGCTGTTATCGTTCTTTTTTACTTTTCTTCTCTTTAAAGGTACAGGTTTGGATTATATAACGACGCCTCATACTATCATTTTCATCAGTTCTTTTTTTGGAATAAATTTGTTTTTTTTCTGGCTATTTCGCACGTATTCCGGAATTATCCGACATTCTTCTAATATTGATGCGGTTAAATTATTGTTTTCACAATCGGCCGTTTTAATTGCTTTTCTTGCTTTTAATTTTTTACACGAGATTATCCTTGGCACAAAAGCCTTTTTGAATACTGCTATTTTTATCAATATTGTTCTTTCTTTTTGCGGCTTGTTTTTATATCGAGTTGTGGTCAAGCAAACATTTGAAGTATATTTTTCTGAAAAGAGCAATTCAGAATTAATACGAACTGTCATTTACGGAACCGATGCCAATGCAATATCGGTTGCTAACGCGTTAAAATTTGAAACACCTTCCCGTTTTAAAATTGTGGGATTTGTCGATAAAAAAAATAAGAATGCTTCCAAACGCATGTTGGATCTTCCTATTTTAGTGCAAAAGAAAAAGTTGCCTGCTTTGATGCGTTCGGTAGCAGCGGAAGGCGTTATCATTGCTGATAAGGGATTGTCAAAAGACGAACAACTTATCATTGTAGACCAGTGTTTGGAATACAATTACAAGGTTTACACCGTACCCTTAATTTCGGATTGGGAAAATCAAAAAGAGATTTCCCAAAAAGTAAAGACCATTCAAATTGAAGATCTTCTTGAAAGAAAACCAATTATATTGGACAACAAGTCCATTTCAAATCAGTTGAAAGGCAAAGTAATATTGATTTCGGGAGCGGCCGGTTCTATAGGGAGTGAAATTGCTCGACAGGTTTTGCTATTTGATCCTAAAAAAATCATTATATTGGATCAGGCTGAAACGCCGTTGCACCATCTCAAATTAGAAACGGACAGTATTGTTACCCGTGCCAAAATCCGAACCGTTATTGGAGATATTAGAAATCGAGCAGCGATGGATACGCTTTTTGCAACTTACCGTCCCGAAGTTGTTTTTCATGCTGCTGCTTATAAACACGTGCCGCTGATGGAAGAAAATCCTTGTCAGGCAATTTTCACCAATATAAAGGGGACTAAAAATTTGGCTGATTTAGCTTGTTTGTACGATGTCAAAAAATTTGTAATGGTATCTACCGATAAAGCGGTAAACCCCAGTAATGTAATGGGTGCCAGTAAAAGAATTGCTGAAAAGTATGTACAATCCCTGCAGTTTAAAGACCAAAAAGAGAAAGGATCTAATGCTACTAAATTTATTACTACCCGTTTTGGAAATGTGTTGGGTTCAAACGGTTCTGTTGTCCCTTTGTTTACCAAGCAAATCGCCGAAGGCGGCCCACTTACCATTACTCATGTAGATATCATCCGTTATTTTATGACTATTCCTGAGGCTTGTCAATTGGTTTTGGAGGCTGGAGCGATGGGGAATGGCGGTGAAATTTATATTTTTGATATGGGTAAACCAGTTAAGATTATTGATTTGGCACGAAAGATGATTAAATTAGCAGGATTCATTCCGGATAAAGACATCAAGATTGATATTGTTGGGTTGAGACCTGGGGAGAAACTATATGAAGAGTTGCTAAATGATACTTCAAAGTCGATTGCAACGCATCATGCTAAAATTATGATTGCACAAGAAATTCAGGAAGAGTTTGAATCGCTGCATGTCGATATTAATGAATTGATTCGTCTGGCAGATTTGTTTGCCAATGATGCGATAGTGGCTCAAATGAAGAAGATAGTACCTGAATTCAAAAGTATGAATTCGGCTTATGAAGTGTTAGATCAAAAAGATTAACTTTTTTTGGATTGATTTCATTTTTTTGTTAAAGCAACAGTAACTTGGATGCAATACATCTTGCTCGCTTTTAGGACTAATTTTAGATTTTGAAAACTCCTCGTATGTGCTGGGAGTTGTTTATTTTGGCCATGGATTTAGCGGATTTTCACTAATTGAAGAAATAGATTTAATACGCTCTGAGGATTGTAATTGACTTTTAAAATATGTTCGGAAGTGATAGTGGCTTCTGATTTGGGGCACGGATTAATAGAATTTAATCTTTGAACTTATGGCAGAAAATAAATATAACTCGCTTTGCTGCTTTTTATTAGAATTTCCAGTTCTTAGTTATTGATGTGGAATAGTAATTTTCAACAAATATTTTTACAGATTGCAATACATTAAGTTGGCTTGTATTGCATATTTTTATTGAATTAACAGGCACAGTTGCTAAGTAGTTTTCGTTACTAATTTTGGCTACATATTTTAATTGATTGAATAAATAAATTTTTCCCGTTCTGCGATATGTTGTAAAATTTTAAAATTGTTAACTGGCATTAGTAATTGCTGTTTTTAGGCACGAATTTTATCGATTACAGCCTTTACGAACCGCCTAGTGAAAATAAATCTGCCAAAATCTTTTGAATTGGTAGCAAAAGAAGTTTTTCTACACTGATAGTCTCAAAAAAAATATTAAATAAAACTAATTACATCCAACGTGTTAATGTATATATTTGCCCCTTTAAAAAAATAAAATTACATGAAATACTTTTTTTTACTAAAAAAAACAATTCCATTTTTGTTTTTAGTGTTATTTTTCTCTTGCGCTTCAAAAAAAGACATCATTTATTATCAAGACATTGATACATTACAGTCGCAAGAAAAATCAACATCGTATGAAATTAAAATACAACCCGATGACTTATTGATGATTATCGTGTCTGCGGAAGACCCTGAAATAGCCATTCCTTTTAATTTAACTACTTTATCAATACCTACAGCTGACAGACCAGATGCTATTGGACAACAGTCGACACAATTATATTTGGTGGATGCTAATGGGTTTATCGATTTTCCTATTGTGGGGAAGTTAAAAATAAGCGGATTCACTCGTTCGGAAGTTCTTAAAATCCTGCAAGACAAAATTGCTATGTTTATCAAAAATCCAATAATCAACCTTCGCATTATGAATTTTAAATATTCGGTTCAAGGTGAAGTTACTGCTCCAGGAACTTACAGTGTTGCTTCCGAAAGAATTACGTTGATTGAAGCCTTGAGTAAAGCAGGAGATCTGACAATTTATGGTAAAAGGAATAGTATTTTAATCATTCGGGAAATTGATGGAGTCAAATCCTATAATAGAGTGGATATCACCAAGACGGAATTTATCAATTCTCCGTTTTACTATTTGGCACAAAATGATGTCGTGTATATAGAACCCAATAAGAGTAGAATCAATTCTGCAGCAGTAGGACCAAACACCGGGGTAATTATTTCTATTTCCTCTTTGCTGATTACTTTAATTACCTTAATTATCACCTTTTCAAAATAAATAGTTTCAATGGAAAATAACATGTTAAACGAAAATCAAGAACAGGATTTTCAACTAAAAGCTATTGTTGATCAATATGCTTCCCACTGGAAATGGTTTGTCTTAGGTGTTTTTTTTAGTTTATTAATCGCATACATTTATCTTAGATATTACACGCCGCAATACCAGGCTGCTACTACTATTTTAGTAAAAGATGAAAAGAAGGGGGGGATGCTTTCTGAACTTTCAGCTTTCGCTGATATGGGTATAGGGGGCGGTATTAAAAATAACTTAGACAATGAGGTAGAAATTTTAAGATCAAGAACATTAATTGAAAGTGTTGTAAAAAAATTGAATTTGAATACGGCTTTTATTGTTGAAGGAAATGTAATAAAAGCTGAAGTATACCAGAATTCCCCTATTATGGTCAATTTTATTGATCAGAAGCCTGGTTTTTTTGAAAATAAAATGGAGTTTAAATATGTAGCAGTGACATCCAATACCTTTGAGCTGGATGATTTATCACCGGAAAAGAGAATTTTAATTGATAATAACAACGTATTTAAGCATGGTCAGCCTATCAAAACAAAGTACGGTACTTTAATTATTAATAAATCGCCTACACATTCTCAAACAATTGCTGACAATAATATTACAATTATAATCGTACACTCTCCTCTTGAGAACACAGTGGAAAGTTTCAAATCAAGATTAAAGGTTAATCCATTAAGTAAAACAAGCAGTGTCGTTGAAATCTCTTTAATTGATCCCGTGTTGACCAAAGCGGAGGATTTCTTGGATATTCTGGTGCAAAACTATAATGAAAATGCTGTGGCGGATAAGAATTTAATTTCTGAAAACACTTCAGAGTTTATTGCAAACAGATTAAAATTAATTACTGAAGAGTTGGAAGGCGTAGAGCAGGACGTTCAGAGTTTTAAAAATAGGAATCAGTTAACGGATATCGAAACGGAAGCGAAGCTTTTTATTGAAGGTTCAAGCGAGTATGATAAAAAAGGGGTAGAAGCAGATATCCAATTGAATATTATCTCTTCGATGTTGGACTTCATGAAGAAAAGTAAAAAATCGGACCTGTTGCCTGCCAATATTGTCAGTGGTGAAGCAACAGAAATGATTGGTTCGTACAATCAATTGGTTTTAGATAGGAATCGAATTATGAAATCGGCAACCGAAGCTAATCCAACTGTTATTAAAATAGACCAACAACTGTCATCTTTAAAATCTAGTGTGGCTTCGAGTTTGAGTCGCATGCAATCAAATTTAAGCATTCAAAAGAGAAATTTGAACAGTCAGGAAGGATTTTTGAATTCTAAATTGGGAAAAATACCAGTGCAGGAACGTCAGTTTAGAGTTATTGCCAGACAACAAAAAGTAAAAGAGGAATTGTATTTGTATTTGTTGCAAAAAAGGGAAGAGACCGCTATTTCACTGTCAGCAACAGAACCTAATGCCAGAGTGATTGATGCTGCCAAAGGATCAAAGATTCCGGTGGCTCCGAAAAAAAACATAATTTATTTGGCCGCATTATTATTAGGTCTTCTTGTTCCATTTGGAATTATTTACTTGATGGATTTATTGGACACGAAAATAAAAAGTCGTTTGGACTTAGAAGGCAAAACATTAATTCCATTTATAGGCGATGTGCCTAAATCCGGTAGTCCTTCGGAAATCATAAAATCAGAAAGCCGCAGTAGTTCGGCAGAGGCGTTGCGAATCATCCGAACGAATTTGGAATTTATGCTAACGAAAGTTCCGGAGGGTCAGGCTAAAACTATTTTTTTAACGTCTACTTTTCCAAAAGAGGGCAAGACTTTCGTTTCGGCTAATCTGGCTGCGACTTTCGCCTTGTCTGGTAAAAAAGTATTATTGATTGGAATGGATATCAGAAACCCAAGGTTGGATGAATATTTGACATTGCCGGATCGTGGATTGACTAATTATTTGACTTCTAAAGATTTAGTCTTGGGAGATTTAATTGTTAAACATGATGGATTTGATGATTTTCATGTATTACCTGCAGGTGTAATACCTCCTAATCCTGCAGAGATGCTAATGAATAAGAAAGTGGATACACTTTTTGAAATTGTAAAAAAACAATACGATTATATAATAGTGGATACGGCTCCGGTCAGTTTAGTAACCGATACGTTATTAATTGCTAAATATGCAGATTGTTTTATTTATGTGGCTCGTGCTAATGTATTAGAGAAACGCATGCTGAATATTGCCAACACCTTATATAAAGAACAAAAATTACCAAATATGTGCTTACTGCTTAATGATACCGATTCTACGAAAGGTTATGGATATGGGTACGGTTATGGTGTAAAAGTTGAAAAAGAGCCCTGGTATAAAAAAATACTCTAATTTAATAAATTTATTGTTTTAGTTTAATTTTAAGTAAAAGTTTACAAATTATTTTTTTGTAAACTTTTTTTTATTTAATAAGTAGATTAGTTATAGAATTCACAGTTTTTGGTCATGTTAATACAATTAATTTTATTTTTGCCGCAATTAAATATGTGAGTTTGTTATTGTTACTAAAATGTAAATTAAAAAATCAATTTTTGATGTACATTTCCTACTGAAACGATAGATTTTCCTTTATTTTTACTTTAACTTTGTAAAAATCTTGAAAAGATGGTAATCTGCTATGTGGATTGCAGCGGCGAAGCCGTATCCTATGGCGAATGAAAACTATTTTTAAAAACATCAATATCATCTCATCACGCACGACTGTTAGTCTTAAAACTTTAAAATAATTATGAAAAAAATACTTATTGCAACAGTATTTGTATTATTGATGCTTCATACTTCTGGTGTTTCGGCTCAGGATTTGTTTGTCGGCACCGATTTAGGTTCAATTCAAGTAGATAATTTATCCAATGCGGATATCGTCAAGTTAAAAAATCAATTGCAAGCCAACAGTATTTCGGTTGCTCAAGCGGAGCAGCTGGCATTGTCAAAAGGAATGTCAGCAAATGAATTTCGTAAACTTAGAATTCGTTTGGAAACTGTTTCAGATACTCCCAGTTCAGACAACAGCAGTTCTTTGAATGGTACCGTTGATTCCAAAGAGCTCACCCGAAAGCAAGAAAAAATTAGTAATATAAAAGTTAAGGATACTTTAAATGCCTTAATTTTCGGATCTGAACTGTTTGATACTCCCACGTTAAATTTTGAACCCAATTTAAAACTGGCCACCCCTGTGAATTATGTTTTGGGACCTGGCGATGAATTGCAAGTAAGTGTATATGGTGTGCAGGAATTTACTGCGTCGGTGCCAGTTACAATGGAAGGTAAAGTTAACATTCAATATGTTGGCCAAATTGCTGTTTCAGGAATGACTATTGAAGCGGCCACTCAAAAAATAAAAGCAGCCATTGCTCGTGTTTACAGTACTGTAGCCTCTGGGCAATCGCAAGTAGGTATTAGTCTGAATCGAATTCGAACTATACGAGTAACGATCATAGGCAGCAAACAGCCGGGAAATTATTCCATTTCTTCTTTGGCTACGGTTTATAACGCGTTATTTTTGGGTGGTGGCCCTGGGAAGAATGGCAGTTACCGAAATATTGAGTTGTTGCGAAATAATGTTGTCTATCGCAATGTCGATTTATATCGTTTTCTTGTGAATGGTGACCAATCCGATAATGTCGGGCTAAAAGACAATGACGTCATCCGAATCCCAGCCTATAATCAAAGGGTTACTGTAGAAGGGCAAGTCAAACGTCCCGGAATTTTTGAAATGAAGAAAGGAGAAACCTTTTCTAACTTGCTTACTTTTGCTTCCGGTTTTAATGAATTTGCCTATACTGCATCTGTAAATGTGTTGCAAAAAACAAATAAGGAATTTAAAGTAACGGATATCAAGGAGTCTGAATTTGATAGTTATAAACCCCTTTCCGGAGATGTGTTCCGAGTTTCTAAAATTTTAAACCGCTTCGAAAACCGAATTAAAATAGAAGGCGCTGTTTTCAGGCCCGATACCTATTCTTTTTACGAAGGGATGCGCGTTTCTGACTTAATCAGTAAAGCAGATGGTTTAAAAGAAGATGCGTATACCAATAGGGCGAGAATTATTCGATTGCAATCGGATTTGACTACAGAAATTGTCAATGTCAATTTGGATAAGGCTTTAATCGGTGATCTTGATTCTGATATTCCTTTAAAACGGGAGGACGTGATCACTGTATATTCTATTTTGGATTTTGAAGAAGAACTCAAGATAACCATTGATGGTGAGATAAAAAAACCAGGAATATACCAATATTATGATAATTTAACATTGAATGATTTATTAGTGCAGGCTGGTGGTTTAACAGGTTCGGCTTCTAAAAGAGTTGAGGTCGCGCGAATGATCATTTCAGAGGAAATTGATGATACTAATCCCAATAAAGCAGAATTGTTTAACATAGAAATTATTGCGGGCAACAATGAACAGGCAAAAAACTTTACTTTGCTTCCTTTTGATGTGGTTAATATCCGAAAAATGGCGGTGTACGATAAACCGGAGATGGTTACGGTAACCGGAGCTGTACATTATGCCGGAAAATATGTGTTGGCAAACAAAAAAGATCGCGTATATGACGTTATTCAAAGAGCAGGTGGATTGACCTCCGTTGCCAATGTAGAGGGAGTGAGAATAAAAAGACCTATTCAGGCAAAACAAATAGAAGATTTGGAAAATGTGAATCTAAACTTAGGTAAAAAAGATAGTATCCAAGCCAAATTAGAAAAAAAATTAAAGGAGGACTTAAAATATGCTACCATTCCAGTAGATTGGAAAGCAATTGTGAAAAATCCAAAAAGCAGTACCAATGTCACTTTATTTTCTGGCGATGAAATAGAAGTGGTCGCATTTAATGAAGGCGTAAAAGTTACTGGAAATGTCTTATTGACTTCAGAAATTCCCTATGATGGTGGCAAAGGATTCAATTACTATGTGAACGCCGCAGGAGGTGTTGATGCAAAAGGTTGGAAAAAAAAGGCGTACATCATTTATCCAAATGGGAAAGCGGCAGTGGCACATTCATTTTTATTTATACGATCTTATCCTAAAGTCACTCCCGGTTCACAAATTATAGTGCCTGAAAAACCTGAGACAAAAAAAATGAGTACGGGCGAGTTTGTTAGTATAGCTGGAGTATTGGCGAGTTTGGCAGGGGTTATAATTGCGATATTGAGGTAATAGTTTTCACCAACCAGTATTTAAGGACCAGTTTGCAGGTTACTAATCTCAATCGTTTTACACCAACCCAATAGGAAGAAAAATAAAAACATACAACGGACTTTTATCGACACTACTTAAAATACACATTTTAATAATAAATAAAATACAAGCGTAAAATCTTGAAAAAATGAACGAACAAAACGACCAAATTACGTTAAAAGAATTAATCGAGAAGGGTAAGGAATGGTTCTTCTATTTGCTTTCTCAATGGAAAATACTTTTCCTGATGGTTCTTATAGGAAGTTCTTTGGGTGTCGCCTACTCTTACATTAGGAAGCCAATATATACTGCCACGTTATCTTTTGCGCTTGAAGATGAAAAATCAGGAGGCGGATTAGGAGGTGCTATTGGATTAGCGAGTTCCCTTGGTTTAGATCTTGGTGGCAGCGGTGGCGGAAGCGTTTTCGCAGGAGCAAATTTGACGGAGTTATTTAAATCTCGCTCGATGGTGGAGCAAACTCTACTAACTTCTGTTTTAGCAGGTATTGATACGATTTCTTTGGCGGAGATGTACATTAGAAATGAAGGATGGAGAGATCAATGGAATGATAAACCCAAGTTTAAGGATATACAATTTATTCCAAATACCGACCGCAAGTATTTTACACGCGTGCATGACAGTATTCTTGGTGTAGTATATAGCGATTTGTCTAAAAATGGCCTAATGGTTGCCCAAAAAGATAAAAAAGTTTCTATTATAAGCATTGACGTAATTTCTACTAATGAATTGTTTGCCAAGTATTTTTCAGAAGCCCTGGCGAAAAAAGTATCGGATTTTTATGTTGATTCTAAAAGTAAAAAGTCCAGATTGAATATGGCTATACTCGAAAGGCAAACGGATTCGATTCGTCGGGAACTTAATGGAGCGATTACCGGAGTAGCGATAGCAAACGATAATACTTTTAATTTAAATCCGGCCTTAAATGTTCGTCGTGCCCCTTCCGCAAGAAGACAGGTTGATGTTCAGGCTAACACTGCTATATTGACGGAGCTGGTCAAACAAACTGAATTGGCTAAAGTTACCCTGCGAAAAGAAACTCCTTTAATACAGGTGGTGGACCGTCCTATTTTACCTTTGCCTAAGGAAAGATTCGGGAAAGCAAAAGGGATTATTTTAGGCGGAATTTTGGCTGGTATGCTAACAGTATTGGTATTGGTTATTAGACGAATTTTGAAAGAATTAAAATAGTCGGAGTTTTCAATTTATTCAATCTGTTTTAATTCAATCCTAATTTGAAGAAAGATTAATTTTTTTTGATACCGATAAAATTAATCGATAGAGATAAGATAAATTTAAAAATTAATAAATAATGCAGGTGTATAATTGAAAATTTGAAATCAAAATACGATGAAACCAATACTTATTGACTTTCCAAAAATTCAAGATCCCAGAGGTAATTTAACTTTTATGCAAAATCCTAGTCAAATTCCTTTTGAAATTCAAAGGGTTTTTTGGACTTATGATGTTCCTGGTGGTGGAATTAGAGGAGGGCATGCTTATTTTAAGCAGCAAGAAATCATTGTGGCCTTAAGCGGAAGTTTTGATGTTTTTATTACCAATTGTAATGGCACTACTGAAAAATTCTCCCTAAACAGAAGTTATTATGGTCTTTATTTACCAGCTAAAACGTGGAGGCACATAGAAAATTTTTCTACAAATGCTCTCGCATTACATGTTTCCAGTGAGCCTTTTTCTCAAGAAGATTACATCAGAGATTTTGAGAATTTTAAAAAGTTGCCGAATGAATACTAAAAATAGTGTTTTTGAGTGTAATCTTTTGCATTTAAAACAAATTGGCGATCGAAATGGTCATATCACCGCTGTTAATAATAATTTTGAAATTCCTTTTGATATAAAGAGAATTTTTTATTTATATGATATTCCAGGTGGCGAATCTCGAGGAGCACATGCTCATAAAGATTGTCATCAGTTTTTAGTCGCTGGAAGTGGAAGTTTTGAAGTTTTATTAGATGATGGGCAAACAAAAAGGCAGGTTTTGTTAAACCGTCCCGATTTAGGTTTGCATATTCCGCCCGGAATTTGGGCTTCTGAAATCAACTTCTCCAGTGGTTCAATTTGTTTGGTATTAGCTTCCCATGAATATAATGAAAGTGATTATATACGGAATTTTGACGATTATAAAACATACATAAATGAAGCAGTTGGTTAGAACAGTTAAGATAATTGGTACAGGAGCTTATGTTCCTGAAAATAGAATTGCGAATTCAGATTTAGAAAAAACAATTGATACTAACAGTGAATGGATTTTTGAAAATTTAGGGATACATGAACGGCGTATAGCTCAGGACAGTCAGTGTACAAGTGATCTAGCGGCATTAGCAGGTGAAATGGCTATTAAAAATGCCGGATTGAATAAAGATGATATTGAATTGATTATTGTAGCTACTTCGACTCCAGATCGTTTAGCACCATCAACTGCTTCGATTGTACAAGATAAACTACAGGCTTATAATGCGGTAGCATTCGATATAGCAGCTGTTTGTAGTGGTTTTTTATTCGCAATGTCTGTAGCTTCTCAATATATTGCCAGTGGCGTTTACAGTAATGTTTTGGTGATTGGGGCAGATACATTCTCTAAAATTATCGATTGGAAAAGAAGGGATGCCGTTTTTTTTGGAGATGGTGCAGGTGCTGCGGTTTTAACCAGTGCTTCAGAAAATGAAGGGTTTTTAGCTTACAGGTTATATACTGACGGAAGGGGTAAATATGAGTTTACGATTCCAGCAGGTGGTTCTGAATTTCCAGCCAATCAAAATACGATAGATAATAATTTGCATTATTTCCAAATGAATGGCAAAGCAGTTTATGATACCGCCACAAAAGTATTACCCATTGCAATAAATCAGGTATTAGCGGATACCAATTTAACTATAGCCGACATTGATTTGATGATTCCTCATCAGCCAAGTATTAAAATACTTCAAAAAACAGCTGAAATTTTAGGGTTGCCTTTTGAAAAAGTAATGACAAATATGGATAAATATGCGAATACTTCCGGAGGAACCATTCCTATTTTATTGCATGAAACATTTCAATCCGGTAAAATAAAAAAGGGATCTACTATTTTATTTGCCGCGGTTGGCAGTGGATGGACTTATGGGGCAGCGATTATTAAATGGGCGTAATTTAAAAATAATTATATGATTATAATAACAGGAGCCTCTAAAGGCATTGGAAAGTATTTGTGTGAAGAATACAGCAAAAAAAACAATGATGTTTTTGGAATATATAATTCTACTTTTACAGAAAGTTTTCATCCCAAAACAGTATTTTTTAAAGTAGATACCACAAAGGACAGTGAAATCAAAAGTTGGATTGAGCAAAATCAACACGATCTAAAAGATATTACTTTGATTAATTGTGCTGGCATTAATTATAATTCATTTGCGCATAAAGCAGACATCCAAAAATGGAGAGAAGTTATTGAAGTTAATTTAATAGGCACTTTTAATATGATCAGTAGTGTGCTTCCTTTCATGAGGGAACAATCATTTGGAAGAATTATAAATTTTGGTTCAGTTGTGGCAGCATTGCCATCGCCTGGAATTAGTGCCTATGCGGCTTCTAAGTCGGCACTCTTTGGTATGTCTAAATCAATAGCGGTAGAGAATGCAAGTAAAGGCATAACTATAAATAACATTAACTTAGGTTATTCTGAGTTGGGAATGATCAGTGAAGTACCGGAGAGATTTTTAGAAGATATTAAAAAAAGAATACCCTCCAATAAATTGTGTAAGCCATCTGACATTTTTAACACTATCGAATATTTGCGTAAGACTGAATACATCAATGGTACGGAAATTAATATTAATGGTGGCATTATATGATTTTAGATTTAATTTTTGCAAGAAAAGAGATTCTTTATCATTACTCTCCATTTAGCTTTTTTCCTAAGCCCGATAAGGAAAAAATATTTCAGCATAGTATAGTCAATGAAATAGAAAAATATCTTGTTGATGAAACTGTACAGACCTTACAAATTGATGTTTTAGGTGAGCAACATTTCTTTATTGTAAAATTTTTAAAATGGGATTCGGATTATTTTAATTTGCCGACCTATAAATTATTATATGTTTTATATGCCCATAAGGATTATAAAATATTAAAAAGTGCGACAAAAATTTTTGTACAGGATTTTTTTAAAAAGAAAGGCAAGTATTGTTTTTCCGAAATTCCAAGCGAAGATATATTCACTATTCAGGCCTTAAACGAAAGCGGATTTAAATTAGTGGAGAATAGATTAACTTATTATTTGGATTTAAAAAAGTATTCCTATGAAAGATATGACGTACGATCTGCAGTATTGGAAGACATCCCAAATTTAAAAAGAGTTGCCAGAGAAATGCGAAATGATTATGATAGGTTTCATGCTGAAACCGTATTTGATTTGAGTAAGGCCGATGAATTCCTAGCAACTTATATAGAGGAATCTGTAAAGGGATTTTCTGATTTCACTATGGTCCCTTCAACAACAGGAGTTCCTTCGGATGCCTTTTTGACTGCGAATTATCTTTTTAACGATTGGGATGCTATTGGTGAAAAAGTTTCTAAAATGGTGCTTTCTTCAGTTTCCTCAGAAACATGTAAAGGTTGGTATCTTAAACTGATTAGTGAAATGGCCTATCATTTAAAATCAATTGGAGCGGAGTATGCCTTCATGCATCCTGCAACAACTAACAGAGCAGTAATTCATACTTACGAGAAGCTAGGATGCAAGTATGGTAAATGCATACATATATTAACATTTACATCATGATTAAATTTTTAGATTTACAAAAAATAAATGCACAGTATGCTGCAGAATTGAAACAAGTTGCCGCTGATGTTATTGACAGTGGTTGGTATTTACTGGGAGAACGGGTAAAAGAATTTGAAAAAAATTTAGAGGTTTTTCAGGAAGGCGGTCATTCAGTAGCAGTTGCTAATGGATTAGACGCTTTACGATTGATTTTTAAAGCCTATATCGAATTGGGTGTGATGGAAGCTGGTGACGAAGTAATTGTTCCTGCCAATACTTATATCGCTTCAGTATTGGCTGTTACGGACAATAACTTAGTGCCAATTTTAGTGGAGCCAAATTTAACTACTTTTAATTTAGATATCAATTTAATTGAAAGCAAAATTACTTCAAAGACCAAAGCCATAATTGTGGTCCACTTATATGGTTGTGTTTGTTGGAATGAAGAGTTGGAAATACTGGCAAAAAAGTATAATTTAAAACTAATTGAAGATAATGCTCAAGCAATTGGAGCACGTTGGAAAGGTGTAAGAACAGGGAACTTGGGTGATGCTGCTGGTTTTAGTTTTTATCCTGGTAAAAATTTAGGTGCTTTAGGCGACTCAGGAGCTGTAACTGCAAAGGATCCAGAATTAGCAAAAGCGATTCGTACCTTGGCTAATTATGGTTCAGCTGAAAAATATGTTAATCAATATCAAGGATTAAACAGTAGAATGGATGAAATGCAGGCTGCATTTTTGAATGTCAAACTGCGTTATGTGGATACGGAAACAAAGCGCCGACAAAAAATAGCAGATTATTATTTGAAAAACATAAAAAATTCTAAAATAATACTCCCACAAGCTGGGAATGCGGATGAACATGTTTGGCATCTTTTTGTGATTCGAACTGCTGATCGTAATAAGTTGCAGTATTATTTAAAGGAAAATGGTATTCAAACATTAATTCATTATCCCATTCCGCCTCATCAACAAAGTTGTTATTCCAGTTTATCCAGCATCTCTCTGCCAATTACCGAGCTGATTCATACTGATGTACTAAGTTTACCAATAAGTCCTGTGATGAGTACAGAAGAAGTGGAGAAGATGGTAGAAGTTTTAAATAACTACGCAGCTGTATAGCAGTTATGAGTGAAAATCAATCCTCTTATCGAAATATAATGAAAGCCACTTCCATATTTGGAGGAGTTCAGGTTTTTACTATTTTAATATCTATTATTCGTTCTAAATTCATTGCCCTTTTTCTTGGTTCTGTTGGGATGGGAGTGGTAGGATTACTTACTTCGACAACAAGTTTGATAGGCGGAATTACTAGTTTCGGACTAGGAAGCAGTGCCGTAAGAGATGTATCGGCTGCCAACAGTAGTGGGGATAATTCGCGTGTTGGTTTGGTTGTAAATGTTCTAAAGAGATGGGTTTGGGTAACAGGGGCTGCAGGTACATTGATTGTTTTGGTGCTCTCACCTTGGCTGAGTCAGCTTACTTTTGGAAACAGCAATTATATTTGGTCTTTTGCCTTAATTTCAATCACATTGTTATTCAATCAGCTCAATGTAGGACAATTGGTCGTGCTGCAAGGAATGCAGAAAATACAATATTTAGCAAAGGCAAGTCTTACAGGTAGTGTTATTGGTTTAATAGTGACGGTTCCTTTGTATTACTTTTTTGGTGTAGACGGTATTGTTTCCACTTTAATTATAGCATCAATGGTTTCGTTTGCTATTTCTTGGTATTTTGCGAGAAAAGTTGAAATCACCAAAGTTCAGTTGACTAAGGCATTAGCTTTTTCCGAGGGGAAAAACATGCTAAAAATGGGTTTTATGATTAGTCTTACTGGTTTATTTGTAACTGCGAACACCTATATAATTCAGTTGTTTATTAGTAGTAGAGGCGGTGTTGGCCAAGTTGGGTTGTTTACTGCGGGTTTTGCTATTATAAATACCTATGTTGGATTAGTTTTTACTGCTATGGCTACCGATTATTTTCCAAGATTATCGGCAGTAGCGTCATCAAATGAGTTGTGTAAAAAAACCATTAATCAACAAGCTGAGATTTCTATTTTGATTTTAGGACCTATTATTATGATGTTCTTGGTTTTTATCAAACTAATAATTATTGTTTTATACTCCACTAAATTTGTAGCTATTGAGCAAATGGTTTTGTGGTTAGCAGTAGCTACATTTTTTAAGGCAGCGGCATGGTCTATTTCATTTATATTATTAGCTAAGGGAGAATCGAAATTGTTTTTTTGGAATGAGCTTTTTGCTAGTGCGTATGTCTTGCTATTTGACTTAGCTGGTTATTATTTTTGGGGATTAACAGGTTTGGGAGTTTCATTTTTTGTAGCTTATTTTATTTATTTTTTCCAAGTTTTTATCTTAAGCAAAATTAAATATCAGTTTTCATTTGACAGTTCCTTTTTAAGAATTTTCGCTACTCAGTTTTTATTAGCGATTAGTTGTTTTGGAGTAGTACAGTTTGTTGATAAGCCTTTTTCCTACGTGGCGGGTTCTATTTTGATTTTATGTTCAGTTTGGAATTCCTATATTGAATTGGATAAGAAGTTGGGAATCAAGACGGTTTTGAATAATTTTTTGCATAATAGAATAAAAAAATAAATTATGGAAACTTCTATTCAAGAAATTCAAAATGTTTTTGATAAAATCAAATTATTAGCATTAAAAGAATTTGATAATAAAAATTACGAACTCTCATTACAATATATAGAAGCAGCCGCTCATGTCGCATATTCTTTTAACTGGAAGTATGCAGATGAAGTTTTAGAAAATCTTATGGTTGCGATTTCTGATGTAATTATTGCTGAAAGATCAGTTTTTATCCCAATTCAAGGAAGGATTGTTTTTTATGACGTGTTTGCATTAGACAACAGAGGATTGACACAACAATACTTGCGTGCTTTGATTAGCTGGGGAGTCGAATTGCTATTTATTTTTGAAGGAGATGATTTGTCGCATTCTAAACAAATTATGAGTGAGATTAAATCTTACTCAAAAGCAGAGTTGTTTGTGGTAGATCACTCTTTAACAAAAACTGAAAAAATCAACTGTATTTATAATAAAATTATTGATTTTAAACCTGAAAAAGCATTTCTTCATCTAAACCCTTCCAGCGTTGTAGCTATCAGTGTTTGGAACAGTTTAAAAGAGGTTGCACGATATTTGGTGAATTTAACCGATCATGCTTTTTGGTTGGGTACAAAATGTATTGATTACTCCCTAGAATTCAGGAATTATGGTTGTACTGTATCCTATGAGAAAAGAAATTTGTCTGAAGATCAATTGCTTATTCAGCCTTATTATCCAATAATGCAATGTAAACCGTTTATTGGATTTCCTTCACAAATAGCTGATGATGCTATTAAAATATTTACAGGGGGATCATATTATAAGATGTACGGCAAGTCAGATTTTTTTTTAAATTTATTAAAACTTCTTATAGAATTAGATTCAAAAATTGTAATACTATTAGCAGGACACGGACATGATGGCCCAATAAAACAATTTATTTCAGATAATAAATATGAAAGACGTTTATTTTTATTAGGTTCTCGACCTGATATAACCCATGTTTTTGAACATTGTGATATTTATTTAAGTACTTATCCCTTGACCGGTGGATTAATGGGACAATATGCAGCATCTTTAGCCAAGCCGATTTTATCCTACACATCGGATGATATACCATCTAATTTTGCCGAGGGGTTCATAAATTGGAATACTAATTCGGATTTTAAAATTACCCACACAACTTTAGATTCTTTTACAGCTGAAGCTTTAAAAATGATTGAAAGTAAATTCTACAGGGAAAAAAAAGGGAACGAGAATAAGAAACACATTATTACAGAAAAGGAATTTTCAGAGCATTTGAGAAATTTAGTTTCTTTGAATAGAATGGAAAACCCGTTTGTAAAAGAAGTTATTGATTATAAGGTATTTTTAGACCTGTACATAGAAAACGAAAATAAATACCTGAAACAATTTAATTACCTGATTGTTTCTCAATTTAAATTTCAGTCATTACTGTTATTTCCCAAGCAATCCATATCGTTTATTTTTTCCGCTAAAAGCTGGACAATTATTGGAAAGTTTTTTAATAAAAGAAAGGTCGATTTTAATATGAAAAACGCCTAAAATAATAGTAATTAACCTGTTAGGTATAAACATTTTTTGATGATAATTTTAGTCTGTTCAAATGATTTTCTAAATGAAATTATAAGGAGATTAAAAAAGTTTTATTAAAAACGGTTCTTGATACATTTTTTGTTCCATTATACTTCACACAAAACACTCGAACTGACGTTTTAAACAATTTTACCCAACTAGTTTACTTATTGTTTTTTTACATTTATGTAAAACTTTTGGTATAGTTTTTTTAGAAAATAGCGATAGATTGTTCTAAGTCAAATATTTTTTTAAAAAGATAAAAGAAAGTTTGATAAATTATTATTGAACTTCATAATATTATGGGTATTATTTAGATTATAAAAACGTAAGATAAATCAGTAATTTTAATAATTTATAAGAAATAAATTATTATATGATTCTGCTCTATTATTTTTATAATTAAAAATATACTTATTTGTAATTAAAAAACACGTGGATAGTAATTTTATTTCATACTATATAAAAGGTGTTTTAATTTAAAAATTTAATAAGATGAAACGATTTGTAAAAAAAATTATAGCAAGAACGCTCTATTTTTTCTCCTATATTTTTTCTCCAGAATTATCTTTAAACTTCTCATTAAGATTTAATCAATTATATTCACTTTGGTTTTTACGGGAATTTAAAATAGTTGGGGAAGGTTTTTTAATTTCGTATCCTTTATATTTACATGGAGGGAAGCATATTTCTGTAGGTGAAGGTTTTTCTTGTCAAAAACGTTTGCATTTACATGCTTTTGAGGAAGTTTTAGGAGATAGATTTGCTCCTGAAATCAAAATAGGAAATTATGTTTCGATACAGCATGATTGCCATATTGGTGCAATCAACAAGATTACAATTGGCAATAATGTATTAATGGCAAGTAAAGTTTATATAAGTGATCATTTTCATGGTGAAATAACAAAAGAAGCTTTATTATTACCACCATCGCTGAGAAAATTGTACAGCAAAGGACCTGTAGTTATTGAAGATAATGTTTGGTTGGGAGAAGGAGTAGTTGTTCTGCCTGGAGTAACTATTGGAGAAAACTCTATAATTGGAGCAAATGCTGTCGTAACTAGATCAATTCCAAGAAATTGTGTCGCTGCAGGAAATCCAGCTCGAATTGTACGAGAAATCTAATAATTTAAAAAAAGAAGAGCTAAATCGTATGAACAATCGAACTGATGATTAAAAAATGCTTGATTAATTGACTTTCTCATTTAATACCTTTATTTTATCTTCTATTTCGTCGAAATGTAAATTACGTCATTGAATAAAAATTGATCTCTATTTTAGACTTGCCGCTTTAAATTGCCATCAAGTGTTCGTTTTTACCAGTCTTATTTTCGCATAAAAAATAATTAATATCTTCATGAAATTAGCAGCAATTGTAGTTGTTTACTACCCTAATTTAAATGATTTAAAAAAAAATATCCTTCGGTATATTGCCGATGTGGATGCATTAATCCTTTGGGACAATACTCCTAACCGTATTTGTGCGCCATTGATAATTGATTTGCCCGGATATGAAGAGAAGATACAACAACTTTCTACCGGAAAAAATGAATTTATTGCTTACCCATTGAATCAGGCGATTGCATGGTGTATCGCAAATCAATATACTCATTTGCTTACTATGGATCAGGATAGTTTATTTGAAGACGGTGGCTTTAAATTATATAAAAACAGGATACAATTAAATTTAGGAAATAATAATGCCATTTATGGTGTCAATCCAAACAGTACGTTTGCTTGTCAGAATGATTTTTTACATACCAGCTGGTGCATAACTTCTGGTTCCATTTACAATGTTAACTTAATACAGGAAATAGGCGGTTTTAGAGAAGATTATAAAATTGACTGTGTGGATAATGAAATTTGTTTCAGAGCGAATTTGAAGGGCTATAAGACAGTAGTGGATACACACTGCCTTTTACATCAAATCTATGGCAATCATCAAAAATCAATTTTTGGTTTTACTACTTTAGGCTATTCGCCTTTCAGGACATACTCCATTTTATGCAACCATATTTTGTTATGGAAGCAATATCCCCAGCAGATTGGAACAGACTTGAAGAACGTAATTGTTAAAGAATATGGGATTTACAGATTTGTAAAAGTATTATTGTCTGAAAATAATAAAATGGATAAATCAATCGCTTTGTTTTATGGTTTTATGGATGGCATTAGGGGAAAAAGAAAAGATAGATTTTGTAAACCCTAATTTCAAATTAAACAGTATTAAATGAAAATTACCGTTTCGATTATAATAGTTAATTACAATACAAAAGATTTGCTGGTTGACTGTATTTATTCCATTTATCAAAAAACGAAGAATCTTGCATTTGAAATACTTGTAGTTGATAATGATTCCCATGATGGTTCAGAAGCTGTGATCAGAAATAAATTCCCGGGAATCAATTTTATTCAAAGCGGTGCGAATATTGGATTTGGACGAGCCAATAATTTAGGAATACAAAAAGCCAAGGGAGAATATATTTTCCTGCTGAATTCGGATACTATTTTAATTAATAATGCGATTGCGATTCTTAGCAACTATTTGGATGCAAACAGTTCCGTAGCGATTTGCGGAGCTAATTTATATGATGCCAATCAAAGGCCTACCGACTCGTATTGTCAATTGATGCCTGGCATATCTACGGATGCGCAAGTTCTTTTGGGAAGTGTTTTTTCAAAGTTTCGGTATGGAATAAATAGTATTTTCAACCATTCTGATCAAAATTTGATTTTAAATGGATATGTCACGGGTGCTGACATGATGATTCGAAAAAAAGTTCTCGAGGAAGTGGGTTCGTTTGATCCGGATTTTTTTATGTATTATGAGGAGACAGAGTTAACCTGGAGAATTAAAAAGCAAGGATATACAGTAGCGTCCGTTCCAAAAGCCAAAATTATTCATCTGGAAGGCGCTTCCGAAACGATTAAAGAAAACACCATGCGCCGCATGATAAAAAGTAAATACATTTACTTTGAGAAAACTGGAAAAAAAGAATGGATATCCGTTTCTTTTTTTCTATTTCTTTTAACGGCATGGACAAGAATCATTCTATTTAAAGTCAGCGGTAATCACGAACGGGTTTCTTATTGGTTATCTTGTCTAAAAGTAAACCAGTATGAATACCATCTCTACCAGAAATGTAAAAAATAATGAATGCTGATTGGAATGTTCAAATAAAAATTCAGATTGAGTCATTTCAAAATGCAATGCTGGCAAATTTTTATTTCAGTCCTGATCAAGCATTAAATTGAAATAAAAATCGGTACCTACTATACTATTTCATTATGCTGCTGATTGAGCGGTCCTAATATAGTTTTAAAGTTTAACTTCGATACTAATGAATATCTTATATATCTGTTCTCCTCCTTTACTGGATTATTCTGCAGAACAAATAAATGATTTGAAACAGCATGTTAATTTGCATGTAATGGTTTGTGTGAGTTTGCATGCGCCTAACCATACCATTTTTAAATTAAAAGAGGGTTTTGTTCTCGACGGAATTTATCCATTCGAAGCGATAAAAGACAAAATTGAAAATGTGAAGTTGTTCGAACATTATTTTGAAGGTTGTCAATCTGTCCATTTTGTCTTTTTTCCTCCAAAAATTGGAATGAGTATCGTAAGGATTACGATGGCGCTGCTCCAACAGCTAAAACGTATTAAACCACAGCTCGTTCATTTTGATGATATATCTGGGCGAATGCTGGCTTTTGCACTACTGCTGAAAAACAGAAAGATTGTATTGAATGTCCACGATCCAGTTGCCCATTCAGGGGAACAAAATGCGGGCTATGTAATCATGCGTAAAATTCTTTTTAGTAAGATTGCTGCTTTCGCCACTTTTTCTGAATATAGCAGACTGTTGTTTGAAAAAGTATTTCATCCCAAAGTACCGGTTGCCGATTTAAGACTGGTTCCGTACTATTGCTATGAGGCATTAGGCACTAAAAAGATACCAGAGATCAATAAGCTACCTAATGAAAAAGTACTTTTGTTCTTTGGAAGACTATCCCCTTACAAAGGAATTGACGAGTTGCTAAGCGCTTTTTCTAAAGTGGTTCAAAACTTCCCGCAGATTAAACTTGTGGTCGCTGGTAAAGGTAATTATTCTTACCATTTACCAGAAGAATTGGTCGGTTCTTCATCGTTGATTACCATCAATCGATTTATAGCTGAAACTGAAATCAAATCATTATTTAAACAAGCCGATGTTTTAATTTGCCCTTACAGAGATGCGACCCAGAGTGGTGTGCTGATGACTGCTGCCGCTTTTGAAACACCCGTAATTGTGTCTAATGTTGGAGCGCTTTCTGAATACATAAACGACGGGGGCAAGGGGTATGTTTATGATTTGAACGATGAAAAAGGGCTGGAAAATTGCCTTGTGCAATTTCTAACGGATTCCCAATCAATAAATACGCTTGCTTTACCTACCGATAATGCAGCTGTTTCGCGAAACAGCCAATTGCTGGTAAATCTGTACACTCAACTTTTAGCAAGGCGTTAAATGATTCCATATATTTTATTTTTCAGTTTCCTATTTATTATTTCATTATTCAATTTAATTAAGATTGAGTCGTTTGAAAAAATAGAGAAATTGCTTTTTTTTATTTTTTGGTTCGTAGTTGTTTTTTTTATAGGGTTTCGTTATAAGATGGCCAATGACTGGTATAATTACAATAACATAATCCGCGGGATCGAACCCTTTTGGGATGTTTTGTCGGGAAATGCCACTAATTTTCAGGGGGAAAAAGGTATTGAATATGGTTTTAAGATTTTAATCTCCCTAATCAATATGGTTTTTAACTCGGAGACAAGCAGTAGTTTGCAAGCGTTGACCGTAATTGTCTCTCTATTTTGTTACACCGTATTGTTTTACGTTACATGGAAAGAAGAAACTGTAACCTATAAATTTTTATTTTTAGCAACTTTCATTTCTTTTACCATGTTTCGGGAATTTGATATTTTAAGGCAGTCCATCGCTTTCTATATTTTCCTATTGAGTATTAAATATATTAATAACAGTTTTTTTAAATATTTCCTTTTAAATGTTTTGGGTTCTTTATTTCATGTCAGCGCACTGATTTTCATACCTCTTTATTTCATTTTTAAAATAAAATTTAGCAGAGTGTTTATCTTGGTTCTTTTTGGGTTGCATTTAATCACAATGATCACCCATTTTTCCTTTGTTACTACCATATTGGAAAGATTAAGTAACTATTTTCCCGAACTGATATTTGCACAAAAATTGTATTTAAATTCAACTACGGTGGAAGCGCAAAGTTCCATTAGTATAGTAGGGCTGCTGTATGCTATATACCTTTTATTGCTGTCTGCTAATTATGAAAAAATTGATTTTAATAATTATAAAATGCGATTTTTTATCAATTCCTTTTTTATTTTCATAATAATCAATATATTCTTCTCGGACTCCAAGGATATAGCAGATCGGTTTTCATATTATTTTTATTTTGGTGTTGCTTTTGTTTTTGTTTATTTAATTAAATTTATCCCAAAGGCACTTTATTTTCCCTATGTATTGTTAATATTAATTTTTCCGACCATTCGTTTTTCCAGAATTATTTCTAACCCTATGACTAAAAGTGTACTAGTGCCATATCGCAATTACTTTTTTGTGACACCTAGTGATGAAGATAATCTTTTGATAAAATGGAAAGAAAAGAATGAAGAATAATAGCATAAAATGAAGAACATGAGAATTTCAGTCTGTATGGCCACCTTTAATGGGGACAAATTTATTAAAGTACAACTAGCAAGTATCCTAAAACAGTTGTCCGAGACGGATGAAATAATCATTTCTGATGATGGTTCTTCTGATGAGACCATCAACATTATATTGGCTTTTTCAGATTCAAGGATCAAACTGGTGCATAATGATTTAAGCCAGCTCCAACCCGCTAAACAAAGTAAATCCTATCAGGTCACCAAAAATTTTGAGAATGCGCTCACCTATGCTACCGGCGATTACATTTTTTTATCCGATCAGGATGATGTTTGGGAAGACAATAAAGTAGAAGATTGTATTTTACTATTAAAAGGTAAAAAGTGTAATCTTGTTGTTCATGATGCCACTGTCGTGGATGAATCTGGTACGGTAATAGCCCCGTCCTATTTTGAAAAAGTAAAATCACAAACAGGTTTTTTTAAAAATATAATCAAAAATTCCTATTTGGGCTGCTGTATGATTTTTGATCGAAATATATTATTGAAGTCGTTGCCATTTCCAAATAATCTTATTGCCCATGATATTTGGATTGGCCTTATTGCAGAAAGAAATGGTAAAGTGGCCTTTCTAGAGAAGAAATTAATTCGATATCAACGTCATAGTGCTGCAGTAACTGCTTCAGGGATGAAAAGTGAAAACAGTTTAAATTTTAAAATAAGCTATCGGGTGGAATTTATTCTTCAATATCTAAGAAGGCTTGTTTAAAACAGAAATAAGGATGATTATTGCTCTATAACATTGTCTTTGACGCTAGCAAACAATATATTTTTTTATTTAGTGAAAAAAATGTAGTTTAAGAAGGAAGGGATTATGAGACAGGTAGCAATTTTGAGGAGTAATAGAGTATAGTGGATGCCAATTGTAAAGAGGAACAACATTTTGAATCGACCCTGTTGCAAATAATAAAAATACAGATTAAAGAGAAAGTTGCAGCGCATTGGAAAGGAAAGACCTCCATCATGAGATTGGGGATACGCCGAATGAGGAAATAGTAATAAAAAATAGTTACCATACGTAATGAAAATATTGAACATCGTTAAATATTATGATCCCTGTCAGGGTGGGATGGAATCAGTGGTTAAAAATATAGTTGAAGGTGTTGTTGCTATTTCAGATGCATCTGACTTTACGGTTTATTCCAACAATCATTTGAGGAATTTTAGTAAGGACACTAAACGATATGATAGGATTAAAGTGATCAAAGAAGCGACCCCTTTTTACTTGAAAAGCCAGCCACTTAATTTAAGATATCCCTCCTTAAAAAAATTAATACAGGATCACGATGTGATTCATCATCATTATCCTTTTCCGACGATGGAGTTCACTTTACTGCGGTATTTGAAAAACATGGCTAATAAAAAATTTATAATTACTTGGCATGCCAATATTAAAAACTCTAGATGGAGCTGGATTGAAAAGATGTATAATCCAATGACTGAAAAATTACTGGAAAGAGCGGATGCAATAGTGGTAACATCACCACAACTTTTTGAAGCATCTGATATCTTACAAAGATACAAACAGAAAGTTACCGTTATTCCATTGAGTTTTGATCCCAAATATTCCTTTTCTCAAAGTAAAAAATATCCTGAAAACCGATGTTTTCAGTTGCTTTTTGTTGGTAAATTGAGGAAATACAAAGGCGTTGAATACTTAATAAAAGCAATCGAGACTTTAAATGTAAAACTGACTGTTATTGGTAATGGGGAAGAGCAGGCTAATTTGGAAGAATTAGTAGATGCCTTAAGGATCAGGGATAAAGTTTGTTTTATTGCCAATGCCAGTGACGAAAAATTAGCGCAAGTGTACCATTCTTCTGATTTGTTTATTTTGCCGAGCATTAATGAAGCGGAAGCTTTCGGCGTAGTGCAATTGGAAGCAATGGCAAATGGTTTACCGGTTATCAATACCCGTTTAGATTCAGGAGTTCCTTTTGTTTCCACAGATGATTATTCGGGAATTACAGTGGCACCAAAAAATTCAGCAGCTTTACAAAAGGCGATAGAAAAAATAATTAACAATAAACCATTGTATGAATTTTTTTCTTCAAATGCACTAGATAGGGTGAAACTATTTTCCAGGGAGAAAATGTCAGAAGCCTATTTACGTTTATATACAAATTAATGCGTAATTCAATTATAATTACAGGCGCTTCGGGATTTGTCGGATATAATCTTCAAGAGTATTTGAAAGATGCACATGATGTCCATGCTATGAGAGTACGTTATGTGGCCAATCAGCGATTTGATTTGGCCTGCGATGCCATTATTCATCTGGCCGGCAAAGCACACGATTTAAAAAAGGTGTCTAATCCAACGGATTATTACGAAGCTAATTTTGAGTTAACCAAACAATTGTTCGATTCGTTTTTAGCATCAACAGCTTCTGTTTTTATATTTATGAGTACTGTAAAAGCGGTAGCAGATGCCATCGACGGAATCCTAACGGAAGAAGCAATGCCAAATCCTAAAACCCATTACGGGATAGCCAAACTGCAGGCCGAACAATATCTTTTATCTCAGGAATTACCGAATGGGAAAAGAGTTTATATCCTTAGACCTTGTATGATTCATGGTCCGGGAAACAAAGGGAATTTGAATTTATTGTATCAGTTGGTTTCTAAAAGATTGCCATGGCCTTTGGGCGATTTTAAAAACGAACGTTCTTTTTTGAGTATTGAAAATCTTTGTTTTGTAGTTCAAGAATTATTAGAAAATGCGATGATACCCTCCGGAATTTATCAGGTTTCGGATGATATAGCATTATCGACCAACGAGCTTATTACTTTATTAGGGAGTAGTTTAGGCGAACAAAGCAGAATTATAGCTATCCCATCTCCTTGGATAAAAGGCATCGCCAAATTGGGAGATCACTTGCACTTACCCCTTAATACGGAACGTTTGAAAAAACTGACTGAAAATTATGTCGTAAGTAATAAAAAAATTATTAAAGCGATAGGAAAGCCTTTGCCTATTGCCTCAAAAGAAGGTTTACTTAAAACATTTACTTCCTTTAAAAAATAAATTTTTGTTTTGGTCTCAACTTTGCCTCACCTGACAAAAAAAAACATAACTAGAGGCCATTTGTATTCAATTATAAAACAAAGTCCTCTTCAATATTAAATGTTAATTAAATAAAAATGATTTTCGAAAAAACCCCAATACACGATTTAATCCTAATCACGCCAACTGTTTTTGAAGATTCGCGCGGGTATTTCTTCGAAGCTTACAATCGAGCCAGATTTTTAGAAAATGGGATAGATTATGAATTTATACAAGACAATCAGTCCTTCTCTACCAAAGGAGTAATTCGAGGTTTGCATTTGCAAATTAATCCTTTTGCACAGGCTAAATTAGTACGTGTGTTGCAAGGAGAAATTCTCGATGTAGCGGTAGATTTAAGAAAAAATTCAAGTACTTACGGGCAGCATTTTAGCGTAGTTTTGAGTGCCGAAAATAAAAAACAATTAATGGTGCCTCATGGGTTTGCGCATGGTTTTTCGGTTTTGAGTGACACAGCTTCCGTGCTGTATAAAGTTGATGGTGCGTATGATAAAAATAGTGAAAGAGGTATCCGCTATGATGATCGTACTTTGGCCATTGATTGGCAATTGCTTCCGGATGAAGTACTTGTTTCTGATAAGGATTTGATATTGCCGGAATTTGATTCCATTGACTGGGAGTTTTAAACGTTTAACCGCAAAGTTCTTAAAAGGCACAAAGTTTTTGTGTTAGCAAAGTCTTTCTAAGAGTTTAACGTTCAAAGTTTATAAAAGTATAAAGTTTAAAGTTTCAAGTTGTCTGTACTATTGATAATTGAATTGCAAAGTTCACAAAGAAGATGTGGAGTATTCTAAATTATATGACTGGAAGTGTTCAGTGTTTAGTCGTAAAAATTGCAATTCAGACTGTTGAATTTCACCGTAATCTGAATCCATATTTAAAAAAAAAATACAAATCGTTTGTGCATCAAACTATTGCTACAGTATAAAATACACTTGAAATCCTAATGCTTGAGTGCAAAAAAAAATAAAATAAAAAAAATTTTAGTAACCGGATCGAAAGAACAGTTAAGTTCTGAATTAACCCGGTAGTCAAAAATATATTCACAATTTGAATGGATTATTACAGACCGTCAAGAGTTGGATTTGTGTAATTTAGAACAGTTAGCAAAGCAATTGAATTTTCTTAATTCTTAGATTATTATCAATTGTGCCGCACACACTGCAGTGGACAAATTCGAAACCGAAGTTGAATTGGCTGATATGCGCAATCATCAATCAATAGCGGTTCTTGCAAAATGGAGCCATGGCAACTTGTGTTAACTGATACACATACCTACTGATTATGTTTTAGACGGAACGACAGCCACCGCATTAAACGAAAATGAACCAACGAAACCCATTAATGTATATGGTGTCACCAAATTAGCGGGTGAAAAAGCATGCTTACAACAAAATCCGGATGCGATTATAATCCGCACCTCTTGGGTTTATTCCAGTGTTGGCGCTAATTTTGTCAAAACAATGTCAAAATTGATACAAGAGCGTGATCATCTGAATGTTGTAGCTGATCAGATAGGTAGTCCTACTTATGCCGGCGATTTGACACAAGCGATCATGACTACTGACACACACACGATAATTGTCAGTCCGGGATTTATAATTTTTCTAATGAGGGCGGAATCAGTTGGTATTAATTTGCTTTAGCGATACAGGAAATTGGTGGTTTTGACTGCGAAATTAACGGAATTCCCACCGTTAATTATCCAGCACCGGCAAAACGACCAGCCCTTTCTTTATTGGATAAAAGCAAAATAAAAAATACGTTCGGGCTTTCCGTGACTGAATATTAAGTTAGTTTAGAGAAATGTATAATGTTGTTGAGTAGTTAGAAGCGATTAGTTGTTTGAAAATGATAAACAATGAGAGGAGATCACGCTTGCAATTTTCCTTTCGCTCCAGCAGCAAACATAGCTGAAAAAAGGACGTTCCTTTTTAATGTGATTTAAGAGTTAACAAAAAAAGTTAGTACGTTTTTAAAACTAATTAAAACATAAAAATAAAATGAAAAAAATAGTAATCACCGGTGGTGCCGGTTTTATAGGGTCTCATGTGGTACGACTTTTTGTAAACAAGTATCCACATTATCAAATTTTTAATTTGGATGCGCTTACTTATGCCGGAAATCTAGAGAATATAGTTGACATCGAAGCAGCTCCCAATTATACTTTTATCAAAGGGGATATTGTTGATGCCGCTTTTATTGATCAATTGTTTGCGGAACATCAATTTGATGGTGTTTTGCATTTAGCAGCTGAATCACATGTAGATCGTTCCATAACGGATCCGCTTTCTTTTGTAAAAACAAACGTGATTGGAACGATGAATTTGTTGAATGCCGCCAAAGCAACTTGGCAAGGCAATTATGAAGGAAAGCGTTTTTACCATATCAGTACTGATGAGGTTTATGGTAGTTTGGGTGCCGAAGGACTCTTTACAGAAACAACTGCTTATGATCCTAATTCCCCGTACTCTGCCTCTAAAGCGAGTTCAGACCACTTTGTAAGAGCGTATGGTGAAACGTACGGTTTGCCTTATGTGTTGACCAATTGTTCCAATAATTATGGCCCTTTTCATTTTCCGGAAAAATTAGTTCCTTTGTTTATCAATAACATTATCCAGAATAAACCTTTACCGGTTTATGGTGATGGAAAATATACCCGCGACTGGCTTTTTGTTGAGGATCATGCTGTAGCGATTGATTTGGTATTCCATGAGGGAAAAAACCACGATACTTATAATATTGGCGGTTTTAATGAATGGCAGAATATCGATTTGGTCAAATTGCTTTGCAAAATAATGGATGACAAATTAGGAAGAGCCCAAGGAACTTCAGAACAGTTAATTGCGTATGTTAAGGACCGCCCTGGCCATGATTTGCGCTACGCTATTGACGCCAGTAAAATCAATACAGAATTGGGATGGAAGCCTTCGGTTACTTTTGAGCAAGGTTTGGAAAAAACGGTTAACTGGTATTTGGAAAATCAAACCTGGTTGAATAATATCACTTCTGGGGAGTATGCAACTTATTACGAGAAACAGTACAATTAGTTTTCAATAATCAACTTTTACAAGTTAGTTTTGAGTGATTGATGTTCAGTAGTGAGTTGTCAATAAATTTTTGAGAATTCAAATTTTAGGTAATGAGAAACATACTAATCAAAGTTCAGAGTCAAAACACCATAATCATATTAATATGAAATCGGCATTAAAAATGAGTTTGTGCAAGCAAACACCAATGCCTAAATAGCGATAGCGAAAATGATTAATAAATAATAAATTTAACATTTATGAAAGGAATTATTTTAGCCGGAGGTTCCGGAACCCGTTTGCATCCATTGACTTTAGCGATGAGTAAACAAATGATGCCAGTGTATGACAAACCGATGATTTACTATCCGTTATCCACTTTGATGATGGCAGGAATTAACGAAATATTAATTATTTCTACGCCTCACGATTTGCCTAATTTTAAAAAGTTATTAGGTGATGGATCCTCTATTGGGTGTCATTTTAGCTATGCGGAACAGGCTTTGCCTAATGGTCTGGCGCAGGCATTTGTTATTGGGGAAGAATTTATAGGTTCTGACAGTGTAGCATTGGTTCTTGGGGACAATATTTTCTTTGGTTCTAATATGGATGAATTGTTGCAATCCAACACGAATCCAGATGGTGGAGTGGTATTCGCCTATCACGTTTCGGATCCGGAACGGTACGGTGTGGTTGAATTTGATGCGGATTTTAAGGCACTTTCAATCGAAGAAAAACCACTGGAGCCTAAATCCAATTATGCCGTACCGGGACTTTATTTTTATGACAATTCAGTTGTTGAAATTGCCAAGAATATTCAACCAAGTGCGCGTGGGGAATATGAAATCACAGATGTCAACAAAGTTTATTTAGAAAAAGGGGCATTGAAAGTTGGGATTTTAAGCAGAGGTACAGCCTGGTTAGATACCGGAACTTTTAATAGTTTGATGCAAGCCGGACAATTTGTTCAGGTAATCGAAGAACGTCAGGGACTTAAAGTAGGCTGTATCGAAGAGATTGCATGGAGACAAGGTTTCATTACAGAGCAACAGTTGAAAGATTTGGCAGAACCATTAAAGAAATCCGGTTACGGAGAGTATCTTTTGGGATTATTGAAAAACAAATAATAAAACAAGCAGACTAGAATTTGTTGTATTTTAAATGCCTTAATTTTAAGGTGTTTGATTCTTAATATCTTCTACTTTACCTGCCTTCACTACACTACTTCTCATTGAAAATGGAATACATTCTACTGATTCTTTTATTTGTAAGCATAGAACTTCTTTATTTTAAAATAGCAGAGGCATGTCACATTATTGATAAACCCAATACCAGATCGTCACATACGGCTGTCACTTTGAGAGGTGGCGGTATCATTTTTCCTATTGCGACATTTATCGCATTTTTTATGGGATATGTTTCCTGGCCCTTGACTGCTGCAGTTGTATTAGTGGGCGTGGTCAGTTTTATCGATGACATGAGACCGCTACCACAGCTGCCTCGATTTTTAGCACACCTTATTGCTGTCGGATTGGTTTTTTTTGAACTCAATTTGTTTTACCAGCCTTTATGGATCTTGCCCATTTTACTCGTATTGATGATCGGCTGGGTTAACGCTTTTAATTTCATGGACGGCATCAATGGAATAACAGTTTTGTATGCAATGGCAGCACTACTCAGTTTTTCTTTTTTGCCCATTCACAGTGCCCATTTGCCCTTATTGCTAACGATGGGATTAGCTTGTATTGCTTTCGGAATTTTTAATGTTCGGAATAAAGCGAAAACCTTTGCAGGTGATGTGGGAAGTATTAGTATGGCGTTGTTTTTAGGGTATTTTATGATAAAAACTATATTTGTCACCGGACAAGTGGGGTATATTCTTTTCTTCTCCGTTTATGGTATTGATGCTGTTGTCACGATTGTCAGCCGATTGATGAAGAAAGAAAACATATTTCAACCGCATCGTTCTCATCTGTACCAATATCTTGCCAATGAAATGGGACACTATCAAATTGTAGTGGCTTTTATTTATGCGGTACTGCAACTGGTTATTAATGGACTAGTTGTTTATATGGATGCCAGAGGACAATTATCTTTGTCATTTGTTCTTATAATTTTAGCAGTTTTGACCTTGCTTTATATCCTTATCCGTTCGTTCGTTCATCGGAAAATGATTCTTAGAAAGTCGTAAACAATTGTCTCTTGTCATATTTTTTTCAATTAGTTTAATATTCTTTTTGACATTTGTTTTAATATTATTATAAAATCGGTGAATTACCAGCGTATTTCTAAGTTTACGACTAGTTAGTTTTAATTTTGTTTCCTTTTTGTAATCAAGTTGAAAAACTATTTCTATATTACCAGCACAACCTTTTAAAATACTATTTTGAGTACTATTAAAAACACAAACTCATCCGTTATGAAACCAAATTTTTTATCCAGAGAAAATTTGAAATTTAGCCTGTCTAATTTAAGTTATTTGCCCAGATGGATCGTCGTACTGATCGATGTCATAGTGTTAGTATTGTCTTGTTTTCTTACCATTATGCTTTTTAGGGGAACAGGATTAAATTTTGTTATTACACCAAATCCCATTAAATTCTTGTTTCTTTTTTTTGGGGTGAATATTTTCTTTTTTTGGATTTTTAGAACGTATTCCGGAATTATTCGTCATTCTTCCTATATTGACGCTGTAAAGATTTTGTTTTCTCAACTTGGAGTACTCTTCGTGTTTTTGCTTTTTAACTTCACGTACGAATTTTTCTTTGGTGTAAAAGCGTTTTTAAATACCGCGTTGTTCATCAATATTGTATTTTCTTTTTGCGGATTATTTTTATACCGTATTTTAATCAAACAGTTATTTGAATTTTTTTTCTCTGTCAAAGGAACCAATAAATTAATAAGAGCAATCATTTACGGTACAGATGCCAATGCTATTTCGGTTGCGAATGCCTTAAAATTTGAAACTCCCACCCGATTTAAAATTGTTGGATTTGTAGATAAAAACAATCAAAATACGGCTAAGCGTATTATGGACCTGCCGATTTTGTTCAAAAAGAAAAAATTACCCCCGTTGATGCGCTCCATTAATGCTCAGGCCGTAATTATTGCAGATAAAAGTTTATCAAAAGAAGAACAATTGCTTATTGTAGATCAATGTTTAGAGTTTAATTACAGCGTTTATACTGTGCCATTGATTTCCGATTGGGAAAATCAAAAAGAGATTTCTCAAAAAATAAAAACGATTCAAATTGAGGATTTGCTGGAAAGAAAACCGATACTTTTGGATAGTAAATTAATTTCAAAACAACTTAAAGATAAGGTCATTTTAATCAGTGGTGCGGCAGGATCTATTGGAAGTGAAATCGTACGGCAGGTAATCAGCTTTAATCCCAAAACAATACTTATTTTGGATCATGCCGAAACGCCCCTGCATCATTTATCTTTAGAAATACAAAGTCATATTTCCTCTACTACCATAGTCACCATTATTGCTGATGTAAGAAATAAAGAAGTATTAAACAGTATTTTTAAAACCCACTTGCCTCAGGTTGTCTATCATGCAGCGGCATATAAACATGTGCCTTTGATGGAAGAAAATCCTTCACAAGCGATTCTTACCAATATTGAGGGAACCAAAAATCTCGCCGATTTATCGTGCTTGTATAAAGTCAAAAAATTTGTAATGATTTCCACTGATAAAGCTGTGAACCCCAGTAACGTGATGGGTGCCAGCAAGCGAATCGCCGAAAAGTATGTGCAATCCCTGCAATTCAAAAATGCGAATGACGGAGAAAAAAAGACTACTAAATTTATTACGACACGATTTGGAAATGTATTGGGGTCGAATGGTTCCGTAGTTCCTTTGTTTACAAAGCAAATTGCCAGAGGCGGCCCTATTACCATTACGCATCCTGATATTATCCGGTATTTTATGACTATTCCTGAAGCATGTCAATTGGTTTTGGAAGCTGGAGCTATGGGTAATGGAGGAGAGATTTATATTTTTGATATGGGTAAACCCGTCAAAATTATTGACTTGGCGAGAAAAATGATAAAACTGGCCGGTTTTACACCTGAAAAAGACATCAAAATAGCCATAGTCGGATTGAGACCAGGGGAAAAATTATATGAAGAATTGTTGAATAATACTTCAAAAACCCTACCCACGTATCACGAAAAAATTATGATAGCGGAGGAGGTTTTAGATGATTTTAATCTATTAAATCATGCTATATATGAACTTATTGTGTCAGCCAATCAATTTGACAATGACCGAATGGTCGCCCAAATGAAGCAAATTGTACCTGAGTTTAAGAGTATGAATTCTACTTTTGAATTATTGGATAAGTAGAATTTTATTTAGGAATGTTGCACCAGAAAGGTTGTAAAGTATAGGTGCTTTACAACCTTTTTTTATGGTATTAATAGTAGTTCAGACCGGAGTTTTAGCAGGTTTTATTCTTCAAATTTTTCGCAACGAATTTCACGAATTTATACGAATGTGAGAGGTTGTATTTGCTGTTTTTAAAAAGCTCTTTAAAAAGTAGTTTTGGATTTAGTAATTCATGTGGTACTCCTCCGTTTTATAAAAAAGATTTCTTTTCGTTTTGATCCAAGTTTTAAACAGATTTAAAAAGGTAGCTGATATCGGTTTGGAAAGGGTCAAACTTACTTTTAAAATCATTAGGTCTACTTTAATTTATCCAAATTTAAAAAACTGATTGTTCGCTATCGCTTCTTTCAACGGAGTTATGTCTTTGATGGCTACTTTTTGATCAAAGGCAGCGATGTGGTTGTCATGATGCACATCCGTTCCTACATAAGTGTACATCCCTTTTTGCAACAATTCTTCTGCTATTTTAGTAATAGCACCGCCATAATACCCCACAGTGGATAATAGGTTGAGTTGGAACAGACAACCTGCTCTTTTTAATTTTACGTATTCATTAAAATTACTGTGGTAGAAAAGGTAGCGTTCAGGATGTGCCAATACCGGTATGTATCCGGCTACCTGCAAATCGAAAAGTATCGAGTATAATTGGATTGGTGCATTGATGTACGACATTTCCACCAGCACATATTTGTCTTTTAGGGTCAATAAATCACCCGATTGAAAAAGACGAACAAATTGATCATCCATTAAATACTCGGCCGCTGCTTTGAAGGGAACTGTTATTGCATTTTTTTTTAATTCAGCCAATGTGCTTGCTCTCTTGGCGAGAATTTGTTCGTGAGTATTGTCCCAAACATGTTGTATAATGTGTGGTGTGGTGATAAATTCGGAAATACCGAATCCCTGCAGTGCTTTTATCAGTCGGAGCGTATCTTCAAATATTCTGGCGCCATCATCAATTCCGGGTAACAAGTGGGAATGGATGTCAATATGATGATCCGGAATTAAGTCTTTCAGTACAGATTTTGATTTGAATAGTGAAAACATGGTACAAAAGTAGCAAAAAGTTTTTAGTATTTAGATTTTGTTTGGTGTCAGCTTTTTGACCACCGTGATTGAAAAGGTGTTGGTATTTCAGAGAAGTCTAGCAGCTTTTTTAATTGGATTGTGATTCAGTAACTTATGATTAGTTTACTGACACGTTTTTGAATCCAAAATTTATGTAACTTTAGATAGCGAAATCTTTTTCAAGATGCAAATTGGGAATTACTTTTTTTAATTTTTCCAATATCAGCATCAGTTCAAGTATTTTATAAACTAAAAACTGTATTAAAATGCTACAAAATATAGTAATGGAACGAAAAATTTATGCCTCCGAAGAGCATAAAATGATGCAAGAAATGATTCAAGAATTCATTTCGAATGATATTATAGATCATTTAGATGAATGGGAGAAAAATGGGATGGTATCCCGTGAAATATGGAAACGAGCGGGGGAATTAGGATTGTTGTGTATGGATATGCCTGAAGAATATGGGGGAGGTGGATTGGATTTTACATTTAATGCTTTGTTAATTGAAGCGTTTGCCAAAAAAGGAATAACCGGTCCTGGATTTTCATTGCACTCCGACATTGTAGCGCCTTATTTATTGTATTATGGAACCGAGTCACAAAAACAAAAATATTTGCCGTTGATGGCCAAAGGAGAAATTATTACTGCAATAGGAATGACCGAACCTAGTTGCGGGAGTGATTTGAAAGCCCTTCGAACAACGGCAGAAGATAAAGGAGATCACTACTTGGTAAATGGTCAAAAAACATTTATCACCAATGGATTTATGTGTGATATGGCTGTCGTGGCTGTCAAAACCAATCATAATTCGGATGAGGAGGGTGTTACGTTACTTATTTTAGAATCAACAATGGAAGGCTTTCATAAAGGAGTTCCCTTCAAAAAGATTGGAATGAAATCACAAGATACGTGCGCGTTGTTTTTTGATAATGTCAAAGTTCCAAAGGAGAACAGGCTGGGAGATGAAAAAGCAGGATTCAAAATTATGATGCGGGAACTGGCTCGAGAGCGACTTACTGTTGGTATTACGGCGGTTGCTACCGCTGAAGGTGCTATCGAAAATACTATAAGCTATACCAAGCAACGAACCGCTTTTGAGAGCCCTATTTCCGGATTTCAAAACACCCAATTTAAACTTGCGGAATGTGCTACCCAACTTCAAATACATCAGGCTTTTTTAGATCGATGTATCGAATTATTAGTAGATCATAAATTGACAACAGAAAGTGCTTCGATGATTAAATATTCGGCAACCGACATGTGCGGGAAGGTCGTCGATGAATGTTTGCAATTGTATGGTGGTTATGGCTATATGTGGGACTATCCAATTGCTCGTATGTATGCTGATAACCGTGTGGCACGTATTTATGCCGGAACAAATGAAATTATGAAAATAGTCATTGCTCGCGGATTGTTTAAAGATCTGTGATGAGTAAATTGATGTTTTATAATAAACAAGATTCTTGGTTGGCGAGAAGGGCTCAAATAAGGAAGGAGCAATGATTCAAAAAAAATAAATTAATAATCTCCGTTAGAACCAATGTTACTGGCGGAATGTAAAGATTACATTGTGACCAGCTTGAAGATTATTCGTGTAAATAATTAGGCGAAATATTTGATAAACACTTTTGCAAATCTACATCAATGAAAATAGACAAATAGACTGGATATGATCCGTTAAAAAAAGAGTTTGATTTGAAACAGATAATAAGTGACAAAGGCAAATCTTGAAAAGAATTAAACACTACAATTTATCGTGTGAAATCTTGGTTGAGAAGTACTTTTTCTTAAGTTCATAAAGTGCATTTTCAGAAGTATGTAGACGAGTTTAGTGACCGTATTGATAGGTCAATTTACAAGGAAAACATATTTGACCTACTTATAAACAGAGTTGTGAATACTCAAAAAGTTTTATATTAATACATTCTAATAAGCGTACACCTCAATAAAAAATAATACTAGTTCTGCTAATAATACAATCTAAAATCGAGAAGTTTGCAAAGAGCATAGTTTTTTTGATGTAATTCTTCTACAATTTCTTTGATGTCATCTTGTTCTTCAAACAAGCTGAAAAAAAGTTTATCAAGGGAACTGCTGGATATGTTTTGGTGGGAAGCCCCATAACCGGAAACTGCGCGTGCTCCTGTAACATCTAAAAAATATTGAGCCTCATCTGGGCTTAAGTCCAATACTTTTGCGTTTGCAAAATGCAGAATTTTTCCTTTCATTTTTCCTTCAAAAAGTTCGGCTATTTCTTCTAAGCTATAATAATATTCATTCAGGCAAATAGTATTTCCTTCGCCTTTCACTACGAAGTAAATGATTTCATAATTGGTAAAATTATGGTCTTCATAAAGCAGAGAATTTAAACTTTCTTCTAATCCTTCAATAGAATCACATGTTTTGTAAATGCTTGTAATACCTCGTTCAAAAGCTAGTTGCTCTAAGTTTTTGACCACTTCAGTTGTCTTATTTGTGTCTACATCAGGAACTGCTTCAAGGCAGAAAATAAAGGTGTCAGAATCCATGAAATTTAGTTTATTGAGATGATTTAATACGAACAATTATTTTTTTGAAATACAAAACCCTAATTTATAACATATTTTAAAGGATAAAAACAAATAACGTTTATTCTAAAACTTAGTATGATTTATGCAGATTACTTATTTGCCGACTTTATAATTTCATTTTGTAAAATTACTGCAGAATAAAATTCGTTGTTAATATTTAATAATAAATAGTTGTTAACGGATTGCTGATTTATTTGTTTTAAAAATAAAAAATAATTCTGTAGGCGAGGATAATTTTAATATAATAATGCCTCCGCCAAATTGATTGTCCATAATTTAATTTCGGAATAGTACTTATAAAGTAGTACTTTCAGAAAAAGTTACTATTGTGTTGCGTCCTGGACATGCTAATCTTACCCTCATAAAAAGTTAAGAATAAAAACCTTAATTTTAATTTATGAAAAGGACGCTAAAAATTTACGACCGAGTTTTTACAGAGAAAGCGGTTCAATTGAGTTATGAAAGGCATAACATTTCAGAATTAGCTAGAGAAATGGATATTGCTGCTCCACAATTGTATAAGTGGAGAAAAGAGTATGAAGAGTTTGGGCAAGGAATTTTAGCAGGCAAATGCAATGCCAAGTTAATACCAGAACAGGAGCGGATTGCAGAGCTTGAAAGAAAACTCACAGATGAGGAATTAGAAAGAGATATATTAAAAAAAGTAATAGGCATCTTTTCCAAAAACGGTCGATGATTTATACTTTCATCAGAAACAATGAAAAGATATTTCCGATTGAAAAAATGTGCAAAGTATTACAAGTTGGTCAAAGAAGTTATTATCCATGGAAAAATGGGGCTATTTCGGATAGAAAAGAAAGAGCTGAGCTGGTTAAAGAAAAAATAACTTCCATTTATTTTGATTTAAAACAAAGATATGGAAGTCCGAGAATGACGGGAGAGTTGGCTTCTTTGGGTAATAATATATCAAGAGTTAGCGTTGCCAAATATATGAATCAACTCGGTTTACGAAGCAAATTAAGCAAGAAATTTAAGGTTACAATCAACTCAAAGCATAAGTATTTAATTGTGCCAAATGTTTTGAATAGAGAATTTTCAGTTACAGAACCGTCAAAAGTTTGGGTGTCGGACATTACATATATTAAAGTAAAAGAAGGATTTATATATTTAACAACCATTTTAGACCTCTATGACAGAAAAATTATTGGCTAGAGTTTGAGTAATGGAATTAGCATAGAGGAAACTTCGTTGGCAGCTCAGAGAATGGCTATTAAAAACAGATGTGCTGAAAAATCATTACTATTTCATTCTGACCGAGGAATTCAATATGCTAGTAAAAAGTTTACCAATGTAATTGATTCCTATAAAATGATTACAAGAAGCATGAGTAGAAAAGGGAATTGTTGGGACAATGCAGTAGCTGAGAGCTTTTTTAAGACTTTGAAAACAGAACAAATTTATGGAAATAAACTTATATCAAAAGAACAGATGGAACGAGATATATTTGAATTTATTGAAATTTGGTACAATAGAAAAAGAAGGCATTCAGCTCTAGACTACAAGACAATTGAAGAATTTTGGAAACAGAAAAATAATTTTAAAAATGTTGCTTAACTAATACTGCGGGTTTTATTTGCATATCCAGTATTCCATTTTTACTCAAAACACTTTGGTAATTATTAGCTCAATATTGTAATCCTCTATCTGAGTGATGAATTAACGGCATTTTTTTGTTTTTTCTTTGTCTTATCGCCATTTTTAGAGGCATAACACTACTCTCTGTATTCATATTGTCTGGCACATAATATCCCATTATCTTCTTAGAATAAGCATCGGTAACAATGCTTAAATAACGTGGCTTGTCTCTTGTCCAATGTAGGTTATGTCGAAGACCCAGACTTGTTCGGGTCTGTTAATTTCTAAATCAAGAATATAATTTTGGTGTTTTCTAAATCGATGATGAGAGTTTGTAGTTATATGATAACTCCGTTTGGGTTGTATCAATAAATGATTAGCTCTAAGAATATCAAATAGTTTATCCCTTCCAATATTCATTAATTGAAACTTATTTAATAAAATATGATAAGACTTTTTTGTTCCTAATCTTGGCATGCTCTTTCTGATTTCAAGAACCATCGAAACCACTTCAATAGCTTTGGCTTCTTTGATGGTTTTTCTTTTAATTCTTCGATAATAAACCTGTCTGTCTATCCCGAACAAATTACAGACGAACATTATTGTTTGCTGTTCTTTTTGTCTAAAATGGTCTATCGTCCGGGGGAGAGTTTTTTCGTATATCAATTTTATATTCTTCTTCAGCGATATCGATCATCATATCAAAAATTATAGCTTTTTTATCGGCAACAAAAGCTTGTTGTTCCAAAAATGACTTCTGTTTCTCTAGAAGTTTTACTTTGGTTTCAAGCTCCATTATCTTCTGTTCCGGAGACTTTGTCATATTAAAAGGTATTTGATTTTCCCAATCAAAGTTACCAAATTTTCTTAGCCATTGTACAACGGTCTTTCTACATTGAATACCATATTTCTTTGTAGCTTCTGTACTTGTAAGTTGTCGTCGTTCTATTTCTTGAACAATTTGTAATGTAAAAGAAATTGTGTAGTCTTTTTGGGTGTGCTTATCATAGCGACTTTCTTCATGTTTTTCCATTAGGATATTTTTTGTGTATCGCTATTTCAGGACGGGACATTTAGACATAAAAAAACCCTAACATATTGATGTTAGGGTTTTTGCTTTGGTAGCGAGACCGAGATTTGAACTCGGGACCTCAGGGTTATGAATCCTGCGCTCTAACCAACTGAGCTATCTCGCCATTGTTAGGGTGGTAAGCCAGCCCTGAATGCGGGTGCAAATATAAAAATAATATTAGAGCTTGCAAGCATATTTTTAATAAAAAAAAATATTTTTCAAAACACTTTTTTTATGTAGTTATATTCTATATATTTCCGAAAAATTAAATGTAGCTCATGGATCAAAAAGTACGTTATGAAATCGAGTTCCCCATAAATTCCTCGCCTCAGTTGTTGTATCAATACATATCGACTCCATCCGGTTTGTCTGAGTGGTTTGCCGATAATGTGAATTCTCGTGGTGAATTTTTTACTTTTATTTGGAATGACTCCGAAGAAAAAGCAAGACTAGCCTCAAAAAAAACAGGTGAAAAAGTGAAATTTAAGTGGGTAGATGAAAATAGTAAGGATACCGAGTACTTTTTTGAACTACATATCTTGGTAGATGAACTCACGAAAGACGTTTCTTTAATGGTAGTTGATTTTGCTCTTAAAGATGAAGTCGATGAAGCAACATTGTTGTGGGAAAATCAAATTTCTGATTTGAAACATCTAATAGGTTCTGTGTAAAAAATCATTTTTTATAACTTATATTTGCCCTGAATAAAATTTAGGGCTTTTTTTATGATTAATTTTAATGGAACTATTGTGTCTGAGGATGCCAATATTTTGACACACAACCGTGCTTTTCTATATGGCGACGGAGTTTTTGAAACAGTTAAAATAATAAACAATAAAATTCTTTTTCTGGAGGATCATTATTTTAGACTCATGTCTTCCATGCGAGTTGTTCGAATGGAAATCCCCATGAATTTTACAATGGAGTTTCTGGAAGAACAAATCCTTATTTTAGTTAATAAAAATGGACTGACGTCCTCTTCTCGTGCCAGAATTACAGTGTATAGAAACGATGGAGGATATTATTTACCACAAAATAATACGATTTCTTTTTTAATTTACGCTGTAGCACTTGAAAACACGCTATATTCAATCGAAAAAAAGGAATATGAAGTAGATTTATACAAAGATTTTTACATCACAAAACAATTGCTGTCGTCTATCAAAACGACTAATAAAATCATCAATATAACGGGAAGTATTTTTGCAAATGAAAATGGGTTAGATAATTGTTTATTGCTTAATGACAGTAAGAATATAATTGAAGCACTTCAAGGAAATATCTTTATGCTGATGGGTAATAAATTGATTACCCCACCAGTTTCTGAAGGCTGCTTAAATGGGATTATGAGAAAGCAGATCCTAAGTTTAGCAAAGAAGATAGAAAATTTAGACGTTGTAGAAGAGGTAATCTCTCCATTTGATCTTCAAAAAGCAGATGAATTATTTTTAACTAATGTTATAAAAGGAATACAACCAATAACACAATATCGTAAAAAAACTTTCACCACGAAAATATCTCTTGAACTGTTAGAGAAACTTAACGAAATGATAAGTAGTACCTAATTTAAGTATGGATTTTCTGGAGCGTTTGACCAGATGAGGTATTCCCCACCTAATTCCATGATTTGTTCTTTCCAGAAATGAGTCGCTGATTTTCCAATTATCTTGTTCTCATAGCTATTGGAAGTGATAATCCAGGAATTGTTTTCCATCTCTGATTCTAATTGTTTTTCATCCCAACCAGTATATCCTAAAAAGAATCGGATATTGTCTTTGCTTATTTCTCCTTTATTTATGAGTTCTTTTGTCGATTCAAAATCGCCACCCCAATAAATTCCATTCGATATTTCAATACTGTTAGGAATTAGTTCTGGAATGTTATGTATAAAATATAGGTTGTCTTGTTCCACCGGGCCACCGTTATAAATCTTAAATCGTGCGTCAACATCCGGAATCAAATCGTGGATGGTGTACTTCAATGGTTTATTAATAATAAAACCAACGGATCCTTCTTCGTTATAGTCAGCTAATAAAATTACTGATCTATTGAATGATAAATCCCCAATTATCGTAGGCTCTGCGATAAGCAAATATCCTTTTTTTAATTTGTCTGTAATCATTGGATTGGATTTTTTATTAAATTTAAGTTTTTTATTATAAGAGTGCCAAATAAAATCGTTGAAACGTATAAAAAAACCTTCCAGATGGAAGGTTTTGATTATATAAGGGAGACAAAAATTAGTTTACCGCACCTTCTAATTCTGCACCTGCCTTAAATTTCACTACATTTTTCGCAGCGATTTGGATAGTTTTTCCTGTTTGAGGATTTCTACCGTCTCTAGCAGCTCTAGCAGAAACAGACCATGATCCGAAACCTACTAAAGATACTCTTCCACCTTTTTTCAAAGTACCTCCTACGTTTCCTAAAAATGACTCTAAAGCTAATTTTGCAGCAGCTTTTGTGATTCCTGCATCAGCAGCGATAGCATCGATTAATTCTGATTTGTTCATAATAAATAGTTATTAATTGTTGGTTAAAAAAAATTGTTAATACACAAATTTAGTAGGAAATACGTTCCTTGCAAGCGTTTTATGTTAATTTAGTTTATTTTGTTGATAACTTATTTTTTTTGTTGATAAATCAATGATAATTTCTGATTAAAGTTAAGAAACACCCGTTTTTATTGGTGTTAATAGACTTTTGCATCGGCTGAAAAAGCAATTCCATTCAATAATTCTGTTGTATTCATTTTCTTTTTACCTGGGAACTGTAAATTAAGTATTTGGATAAATCCGTTTTTTACTGCAATTTTCATTTCTTTTTTGCTACAAATCAAACTCCCAACAGCATAATTATGCTCCTCAGAAATTATAGTAGCATCGTATATTTTTACATTCCATTCCTCATTCTTGTCTCCAAAGAAGCACCAAGCCGCAGGATAAGGACTTAAGCCTCGAATCAGATTGTTTATCTCCTGAGCTGATTTTGTCCAATCTATTTTGCAATTTTCTTTGTTGAGTTTGTAGGCTGTTTTTATATCGGCAGTATCTTTTTGAATAACTGTAGATACATTTCCTTTATCAATCATTTTTAAAGTATCAATAACAGTCTTGCTGCCTAATTCTATTAATCGGTCGTGCAAGTTTCCCGCATTTTCATATTCATCTATTGTGATTTCGGAACTTAAGATCATCGCCCCAGTATCAATTTTATCATCGATAAAAAAAGTGGTGACACCCGTTTTAGTTTCCCCATTTATAATTGCCCAATTTATGGGTGCGGCGCCGCGATAATTCGGCAGGAGTGAAGCATGAAGATTAAAAGTTCCTAAAAATGGCATTTCCCAAACAACTTTTGGCAACATTCTAAAGGCGACTACAATTTGTAAATTAGCATTTAATGTTTTCAATTCAGCTAAAAAAGCCTCGTCTTTTAGGTTTAAAGGCTGCAATAAAGGTAGATTGTGATGCAGCGCGTATTCTTTTACTGCTGAATATTTTAATTTTTGTCCACGACCTGCTGGTTTGTCTGCAGCGGTAATAACGCCTACAACCTCGTAGTTATTCTTGATTATGGTATCTAAAATCCCCACTGCAAATTCGGGAGTTCCCATAAAAACAATTCGTAATTTTTCCATTATGATCTTAAAGTATATTTGTTATTTGGTTTGACCAAAATCGTGTTGTTTTCTAATAAATCCTTAAGTACACCGATAACTTCGTCCGGACTATTTTTAGTTTTGTTTTGAATGTCTCTCGAATTTAAATCTTCGGCTTGCAGTAAAGCAATTATTTCTCGTGAAAGCAGCGTGACATCTTTTTTCTTTATATTCTTTGTAATGCAAAACGAGCAAATGCCACAATCAACAGTTGTTTTTTCGCCAAAATAATTTAGAATCAACTTGTTCTTGCATACTTTTTTCTCACTGATGTACTGAATAACAGATTGAAGCTGCTCTTTTTTTAACTGATTTTGATGCTCTAAATATTTTGAGACCCGATTGATAGTTTTGTCATCTTCGCGGACTTCATTAAAAATTAATGTGGCATCATTGTTTTTCGAATGATATTCTATAATTTCTTTTTCTTTCAATTTATGTAAAACAGCCTGAATTTCAGTTTCCTTATGATTTGATTTTTTAGCAATCAATTGTAAATTGAAAGTGGTTTGCATTTCGTAAATTCCGGGATATGTTCTCAATATTGCCAAAATAATTTCCTCGTCGTTCGGATTTAAACTCATGTACCGAATTACCTCCTTGGAAGGAATCAGAAACTGCAACGTGATTTTTTCTGAAAATTCTTGGGACAGGCTAATAATTCCTTGTCGGTCCAGAAATTGCATTGCATTGTATGTTTTAAGTGTTGGGAATTCGTATTTTAAACAAAAATGATGCAAATTAAAGGTAAACTGTTCGTTGATCCCCTCTCCGTAAGCAATTTGAAAATAGTTGCAGAGCTTGACATACATTAACTTCAAGAACTTTTTATCGGGAAGAATGTTGATAAATTGGCTTTGAGCCTGAATACTATCGGAAGGACTGGTCAATAAAACAGCAAAGGCTCTTTCTCCATTTCGTCCCGCACGTCCCGCTTCCTGATAATAATTTTCCATATTTTCCGGAAGCTGAATGTGGATTACCGTTTTTACATTGGCTTTGTCAATTCCCATTCCAAAGGCATTGGTAGCCACAATTACCTGCACTTCTTCGTTCATCCAGGATTGCATGTTTCTGTCTTTCTCTTTGGACGAAAGTCCGCCGTGATAATACGTAGCTTTAAATCCTAATGAATTCAATTGCGAGGAAATATCCAGACACGATTTTCTGTTTCGCGCATATATTATAGACGGTTGTGGATTTTTTTTCAAAATTTGCTCTATTCGGAACAGTTTATCCTCGACCTCAAAAATCATGTAAGCAATATTTTCCCTGGCAAATGATTTCTCGAAAATCTGTGGTTTATGTAATCCCAACTCAATGATAATATCTTCTTTGACCCTTGGCATAGCAGTGGCAGTCAATGCTAAAAAGGGCACTTTTGGAAAATGCTTTTTTAGTTCCGAAATTTTTAAATAAGCTGGCCGGAAATCATGTCCCCATTGTGAGACGCAATGCGCTTCATCTATGGTGATTAAATTGATGGGAAGATTTATTATTCGTTCCAAAATCCAGTCGGATTGTAGACGTTCCGGTGATAAATAAAGGAATTTATAATTTCCGAATTGGCAATTGTCCAGTAAATCAATCATTTCCTCGGATCGTATCCCGCCTGTCAATGCTATGGCTTTGATGTTTCGCTTTTGCAAATTGGCTACTTGATCTTTCATCAGTGCTACCAAAGGCGAAATGACTAAGCAAATGCCTTCATTCATTATAGCCGGAATCTGAAAACAAACTGATTTTCCACCGCCGGTTGGCATCAATGCAAAAGTATCATGACCGCTTAAAACAGAGTCGATGATTTCGTATTGTAGCGACCTGAATTTGTCGTGTTTCCAATATTTTTGAAGAATAGCTACTGCTTCTTGCATAGAGTATAGATTTCATTTCATTGAAAAACAGTCCAAAGCATAAATCCTAAACCTGCAGACTATTTAGAAATTTCATCTAAGATAAAAAGAATTCTTTTATCCATCGTGTCTTTTGGAACTTCTATGAGTTCGTAACCGTAATTCTGGTAAGTTTCAGTAAGGTGATTATAAATAAGTTTCGCTTGTTCGAAGTTTTCGTAACGTTCGTCATCGCTGATGTAAATTTCCTCCCAAGGCGGAAGAATGAAGATTTTTGAATAGGTATGTTCGCGGCAAGCGGCATCAAAAGTAGCAGGGTAACTATCGCCAATATAATGCATATAGGCCAAAACATCCGGAATTCCTCTGTCGATAAATACCACTTCATGAGACTCTTTTACAGCATTTTGAAACTGTTTTTTTCTTCCTTCAAGAAGTAATTCGCTGAATAACAATGGTTTTTCAAGGAACAATTGCTCGATTCCTTGCTTTTTTGCTTCCAAAGTTACCTCGCGGGAAATTTCGGGATAACAACAATGTCCTTTAGCGACCAATCCGTCGATGATAGTGGTTTTACCGGTTCCTGGACCGCCAATGATAACTATAATTTCTTTTTGCACTTTTAAAAAATAAGGCGCAAAATTACTTAAACTAATTGGGATTTGAAAAAATCATTACGGTTAAAATGCGATTAGACAAAAAATCATAATTCAAAATTCATAATTTACGTTTGAAACCGTATATTTGCCTTTATTTTTAAATAAAAAATGGATAAGAAGACTGAAGAATTTTATGATAGATTAAAAGTAGAGTTGGACATGAGCAATACATGGCCAGCAGAGTACTTATTTAAATTTATTGTACCAACAGAAAATGATAACATTGAACGAGTGGAATTGGCATTTGATTGTTTGGGCGCAGTTATTAAAACTACAAAATCCAAAACAGGAAAATTCACTAGCATATCGGTTGATGTTACTATGAAAAATTCGCAAGAAATAGTAGATAAATACTTAGAAGTTTCTACAATAGACGGTATTATTTCCCTTTAAATACAACATAAAATTTTTGATTTGCTGCCTTCGAATGGATTTAATTTTCGAAAAAAAGCATGAGAATCAAAATAGATACATTCGAATATGAATTCAAAATATATTAAAGAAAACTCGAACGATGTCGTGCATCATTTGGAATACAATGCCGAGAGATCGCATTTGATTATTCCGGAGTACGGCCGTCATTTGCAGAAATTGATTGATCAAGCGACTAAAATTGAAGATAATGTAGAACGCAACAAAGCGGCAAAATACATTATTCAGGTCATGGGAAGTTTGAATCCACATTTGCGTGATGTTCCTGATTTTCAGCATAAATTGTGGGATCAGATTTTTATTATGTCTGATTTTAAATTAGTGGCTGATTCACCTTATCCAATTCCATCGCGCGAAGTGTTGCAATTGAAACCGGATGTTTTAAAATACCCACAGAATTTTCCAAAATACAGATTTTACGGCAACAATATCAAATATATGATTGATGTGGCCAATAAATGGGAAGATGGCGAGATGAAAAGTGCTCTAGTGAAAGTGATTGCCAATCACATGAAAAAATCGTATTTAAGTTGGAACAAAGACACTGTGAAAGATGATGTAATTTTCGAGCATTTATATGAACTTTCCGATGGCAAATTGAATTTGATTCAAAGTACAGAGGAATTATTAAATACCACCGATTTATTACGAACCAACAAACGGGTTTCGAATAAAATCTTACCGGTTGGCCAACCAAAAATTCTTAGTAACAAGAATACGAAAACTGGAAAACCAAATCCAGTTCACAAAAATCAAAACAGAAAACCTTTGTAAATCAGTTATAAATTAAGAGTATTTAGGTTATTAATTTTTTAAGAAATAACTTTTTACTCGTAACTTTTTAACTCATATCTAAATAATTTATAACTCATAATTGTAAAAAATGGGAATTTTCAAAATAGAAGGAGGCATTAGTCTTAAAGGAGAAATCACGCCACAAGGAGCTAAAAACGAAGCGCTACAAATTTTATGTGCCGTTCTTTTAACACCGGAAAAAGTGATTATCAATAATATTCCCGATATTATAGATATTAACAAACTAATTACACTTTTAGGAAATTTAGGTGTTAAAATCCAAAAAACAGGATCAGGATCGTATACTTTTCAAGCGGATGAAGTGAACATAAACTATCTGGAAACCGAGGCATTCAAGAAAGAAGGTGGGTCTCTAAGAGGTTCTATTATGATTGTTGGACCACTTTTGGCACGATTTGGAAAAGGATATATACCGAAACCAGGCGGTGATAAAATAGGTCGCAGAAGATTGGATACTCACTTTGAAGGATTCATGAATCTGGGTGCTAAATTCCGTTACAATAGAGAAGATCATTTTTATGGCGTAGAAGCACCAAAAGGATTAAAAGGTGCCGATATGTTATTAGACGAAGCATCTGTAACCGGAACCGCTAATATTGTTATGGCTGCAGTTTTGGCCAAAGGAAAAACAACCGTTTATAATGCTGCTTGCGAGCCTTACTTGCAACAATTGTGCAAGATGCTAAATTGCATGGGAGCTAAAATTTCCGGCGTTGGATCTAACTTATTGACCATTGAAGGGGTTGAAAGTTTAGGCGGTTGCGAGCACAGAATTCTTCCGGATATGATTGAAATTGGGAGCTGGATTGGTCTGGCTGCAATGACAAAATCGGAAATTACGATAAAGGATGTAAGTTGGGATAATCTTGGAGTAATCCCTAATACGTTTCGAAAACTTGGGATTACATTGGAACGTCGTGGAGATGATATTTACATTCCTGCTCACGTAGATGGGTATGAAGTGAAAACAGATATTGACGGTTCTATTTTGACAATTGCTGATGCGCCCTGGCCCGGATTTACCCCAGATTTGTTAAGCATCGTCTTAGTAGTTGCCACTCAAGCAAGAGGTGATGTTTTAATTCACCAAAAAATGTTTGAAAGCAGATTGTTTTTTGTTGATAAACTGATTGATATGGGAGCAAAAATTATGTTGTGTGATCCGCACCGTGCTGTTGTTATGGGGCACGATTTTAAATCTCAACTTAAAGCAACCACAATGTCATCACCAGATATTCGTGCCGGAATCTCATTATTGATTGCAGCGCTTTCCGCAAAAGGAACCAGTACTATTCAAAACATTGAACAAATCGATAGAGGGTACGAGCGTATTGATGAACGATTGAGAGCCATTGGTGCTAATATTGTTAGAGCATAAATAACATAAATCATAAAAAAATATCGTTTAAGTAAGCTAGAAAGGATTTAAATCTAAAATTCAATTCAGTTTACTTAAACGATTTTAGTTTCCATTCATCTATAAATAAAATACATGTCAAGCGAACAAACAGCGATAAAAGCGACTTATTTTAGTATAATTGGAAATACATCTTTGGCCATTATAAAAGGTCTGGCAGGTTTTTTTGGAAATTCGTATGCATTAATTGCAGACGCAATTGAATCAACTACTGATATTTTTTCTTCATTTTTAGTCCTGTTCGGAATCAAATATTCCAACAGACCAGCGGATAAAAACCATCCTTACGGACACGGCAGGGCAGAACCATTGATTACTTTTTTGGTTGTAGGTTTTTTGATTACTTCGGCAACTATTATTGCTTATGAAAGTATTATCAATATTGGAACGCCACATCAATTGCCAAAACCGTGGACATTATTAGTTCTTGGGGCAATCATTGTTTGGAAAGAATATTCTTTTCGAATAGTGATGAAACGCAGTATTGAAACCAATAGTTCGTCACTAAGAGCTGATGCTTGGCACCATCGCAGTGATGCAATAACATCTGTTGCGGCGTTTCTTGGGATTTCTATTGCTTTGATTTTAGGAAATGGTTATGAATCTGCTGATGATTGGGCGGCACTTTTTGCTTCAGGATTCATACTTTATAACAGTTACCTTATTTTTAGACCCGCTTTGGGCGAAATAATGGATGAACATTTATACGATGATTTGATAGAACAAATCCGAATGGTTTCAATTCAAGTGGACGGAATTATTGATACCGAGAAATGTTTTATTCGAAAAGCTGGTATGCAATATCATGTGGATTTACATGCTACAGTTGATTCAAATATTACTGTGAAAGAAGGACACGATCTGGCTCATAAACTAAAAGACACCTTGCAGGAAGAAATTCCGGAACTGGGACATGTGTTGATTCATGTGGAACCAAATGATTAGTTATTAATCAAATAAAATAAAAAAAGGCACCGAAACTATTTTCTGGTGCCTTTCTTAATTTGTTGGGATTTTGTTACATCAAACGCAGTCAAGATGCAATAATGGTTCTCGATTTCGCTCGAACTGACAATAGGACTCAATCATTAAAATTATTTTTTTACTCCAATATATTCAAAAACTTAAGCCCAAAAACAACTCCGTCACCTTGAAAACCATTTTGGTACGAACGAACATAATCTACACGAAGCATTTTAAATTTACCAAAACCTAAATTGTCCAGCCCAACTGTCATTTCAGTGTAAGGTTTGTTATTGGGTGTAGAAAGTGCATGAGCACCCAGTATCAAAGTTGATTTTAGTTTGTTCAACAATGGTATTTTATTCATGATATAGCCTTTGTCATTGTATTCAATATGCGCTTCAAAATAGCTGTCATTCGTACTGTTAGAATAATATGGGAGCAAGTTAAATACATTCAAATAACGCGCTGATTGTCCAATATGGGTTTGGTTTCCATTGAAATGCTTGAAGTCTATAAAAGCAATATTGTCCGCATTCAAAAACTTTCCCGCTTTTAGATTCAACCCTACAACTCCTTTATTTCCTAATGTCAAATCATACGTTAATCGGGTGTTGAAATGGTCGAACTCATATTTCTTTTCGTTGGCTGCAATTGCTTTTTCATAGCCTAAATATAGAGTTGGAAATTTTTCATTTCGGATGTTAAATTTCCCATCAGGACGGGAAGAATACTTGTTTCCAAAATTGATTTTTGCAATCAAATTTACTTTTGTCAAATGGTGTTTATCAAAAGCTGGAGTTGTGAAATCATTAGGTGCCAAAGGATTATTCGAAGTGTATAAATCGTCCTTGTTGAACAACGAAAAATCAGTATTATTGAATAATGGTTTGCGTTGCTGATACTCTAACTTTCCATTCAGGTTCACTCCATTTGCAATATCCTGGCTGTAGCCAATTGCCACCGATTCCAGATTATACAACTTCATAAAATTGTTCTTAAAAATTAATGAACTAATCGTGTTTACAGTTTTACTAATAGGATCATTCGTATTAAATTGCTTTAAGGAACTTCCGCCCATCATATATAAGGTAGCAAAATTTTGATTGTTGAACCGGTGGATAAATTGTCCGGTGACACGCAAACGATCTTCAGCGAAACCGTAATTAAGTTTAGTACTGATGGAAGTGTATATTCCTCTATATTCCTGATTTTTCCTGTTGGTGTATCGAAACCCAGAATCAAAATTATATCCTTGTACGGTATTGAAACTTAGTGAACCAAGATTCAATAATCCTTCGTAACTAAAACTCTGTTTTTCAGCACTATTCTTATACGTGTAACCGGTCAGTACCTTTAATAATTTAAATTTATTTTCTTTTGCATCTATCGAATCCAAGTATTTTTCTGAATTTCGAACCTTGTAAATGCTATCTTTTCTAACATAATCAGTGCTTTCTTCGATTGTTAACGGAATGGGTCTGTTGGAATTCCAGAACAAGCTGTCTTTTTTATTGGCATTTATTTCGATGCGCGTAATTTCATTTGTAAATGTTTTGGAAGCAAATGCATCTATAAATTCATAATTGCTATACACGTAATTGTATTTTCCGGTAAATTTTATCCCAAAAGCGCCTGCTGTAATTTCGAGACTTTGTGTGTTTTTTGCCCAAATTTTATTGCTGCTGTTGTAGCTGAAATTTTGTTTTAAGGTCATCACATCGACAAATTCCTCTTTCATTCGGTAGCCTTTTATATCCAGATCAACTGCGTAAACCGCCCAGGAATCTTCCACTATATAAATGTATCCCTCAAAAACGGGCTCGCTGTCACGCTTTGCTATCACTTTTATTTTGTTGATCATATTTTTATTCTCGTCAAAAAACGTGCTTTCTAAGGTGTAATTATAGTAATTGAAAGCGTTGTTTGCTATCGGAGAAATCATTTGGACACCAAAATCGATGGTATTGTCATAAAAGTCGTAGAATGAAGATCTGGCAGTATTGTAGCTGTAACCATTATCTCTGCCACTTACTTTTGAGGCAGTAACAACTTCTTTTAAGTTGTTGGGTTTTTCAAAAGCTATTTTCGAAAAGGTTTCCGATAAGGAAATAATGCCGGTTCCGGTAGAATCTAAAGCGCCATCAAAGTCACCAATTTTTTGGCCTAATATTTTTTTCGGGGCATTTTTTAATTTAAAAATACCTCTGGAATAAAAGTCAGCGTTGAATCGGTTGGTTTTTAAAGTGTTTACTTTTCTGCTGGCAATAGCATTTTTTATAATCGCCAAAGCGGGATTGTTTTTCTTATTGATAATCACTTCATTCAGTGAAAAACTTTCTTCCTCCATTTTTATATTTAATGAATAAGGCAATTTATCAGTTTGTATTATTATTTTTTGGGTTTTAAAACCTAAAAATTGAAAGACAACCGTTTGTTTTTCTTTTTTCTTTAAAGTAAATTCATAGTTTCCTCGTTCATTTGAAGTGGTCCCATTGTAAGTGTCTTCCTGAAAAATAGTGACAAAAGGTAATGGGTTTCCTTTTTCGTCCGTGACAGTTCCTTTTATTTGTGCATTGCTAACAAATGAAACTAAGAAAAGCAGTAGTAAGTAATGTTTTTTCATGAAAGTTTTTTCTTTCACAAAAATAATAGAAGTTTAAAAATAGCGTATTAATTATTTGTTAAAGATTTATTTGGGAGGTAATTATAATTTAAAACTATAAAAAAGACTGTACTGCTAACTCGTAACTTTTTAAACCAAAACCCAAAATAACACCTTTGGCATTTCCTGAAATGTAGGATTGATGTCTAAAACTTTCACGGGAAAATGTGTTCGAAATATGGACTTCAATAACAGGCGTAGTAATGGCCTTGATAGCGTCGCCGATTCCGATAGAAGTGTGCGTGTATGCTCCGGCATTCAAGATAATGCCATCGAATGAAAAACCAAATTCCTGAATTTTATCAATTAACTCGCCTTCAATATTACTTTGAAAATAAGTGAATTCTACTGAAGGAAATTTTATTTGTAAGGTGGTGAAATATTCTTCAAAAGTTTGACTTCCGTAAACTTCTGGTTCACGTTTGCCAAGAAGATTAAGGTTTGGTCCGTTGATGATGCTGATTTTCATACGTAGTTAATATTTGTTTTTTATTTGAATATGGAATTCGCATATGACTTATCTGGTTTTCATTACATCTCCGATATGCTCATTTTATAATTCCTGTTTTGGTAAAAATAAAAAAACCGTTCCAATTTATAGAACGGTTTTAATAAATTTAATTTTATTATTTCTAGAATGTAAATCCCGCTGAAATCTGAAGCACTGAGTTTTTTACTTCTGCCTCTTTTGAAGCTTCTGTTAGTCCTAAAACGTAGCGACCTTGAAGAAAAATGTTTTTTGTTACATTTAAAGTTAAACCTCCGGCTACGCCAAATTCAAATGTTTCAGCATTTTTTACATCAAATTCATTTCTTTCACTCAACAAAAAGGAAGCCTGTGGTCCAAGATCTAAACTGACGGTCTTGTTAAAATGTATTTTGGCTAAAACAGGAATGGATAAATAACCTAATTCGTTTTTGAATTCTTCAAATGCATTTTTATAAGTTGCTCCCTGCGTAGAGTACAGTAACTCGGGTTGTATAGAAAAGCCATCAGTTAGTTTAAGTTCAGCTACCAAACCTGCATGGTAACTGGTAATAGCGTCAGTATTATAATTGTCACTATTTACGGTGATGTTACTTCCTGATTGATTGGCGTAGTTTATACCACCTTTTAATCCAAATTTAACCAATTGTGCTTGCATGTCTACTGATGCTGCGAGTAAAACTACTGCTGCTAGAATTATTTTTTTCATAATTTGTTTTTTTAATATTAATTAGTATTTATTGAAATGGGACTTTTGATTAAAACTATTTTGTTGAATAATTATTGTCTTATTGATCTACCATATCTTAAAGCAAATATTAGTCCAAAAATATTGACAAATTATTATTTAAAGTTCCTATTGCAGAAAATTTAAATATAAACTAAGCTTTTTTTGTTTTAAATTAATGCAATACAGTCGTTTATCGGTATATCTATTTTTGATTATTTTAAATATTTTTTTATTATTATTTTACTGATAGCTGTAATTAAATAAAAATAATTGTGTCAAAAGTACCTTGACGTTGACAATAAATTTTCAATAAAAATGTTAATAACTTGTAATGGTAGGAAGTGTATTACTTTAAAATTAATATACTTTTATATCCTTATTAATAACAAATTAAAAAAAAAATGAAAAAAATTATTTTATCGGTATTTATTGCTTTATTGAGTCTCAGTGGCTATGCACAAAAAGAAGGCGGTTTTAGAGTTGGTCTGGATTTAGGAATTGTACCTACCAATGGTGGTGGCGGTATACTTTTATCTTTGGAACCAAAATACAACATCAAAGATAATATGAATGTTGGTTTAAGAATAGGAGTAGCTGCGATTGTTCGCGATGTAAATGATTCTGGTGGCACTACTAGTGCAAAAGCCTCAGCTAACGGCTCATATGTGGCCACTTATGATTATTATTTTAATGCGTCAGGGAAGTCTTTTGTTCCTTACATTGGAGCTGGCGCGGGATATTATAGTATCGCAAATGTACAGTTTGATGATACAAATAATTCTTCTGGTGTAAATGTAGATGCAAGCGGTAAAGCGGGAGCATTGGTAAGAGGTGGTTTTGAGTGGGGAAAATTCAGAATGGGATTAGAGTATAATTTAGTGCCTAAATCTACTTTACAAGATATCAATGGCAATAATAAGGGAACTGTAGCTAATTCCTATGTAGGAATCCATTTAGGATTTTATGTGGGTGGTGGCAAATGGGGAAAATAATTTTTTCGCATCAAAATAAGTAAAAACCACTCTTCGGAGTGGTTTTTTTATGCTCAAAAAGTGTTTCTTTGTAGCCATGAATTGGGATAGCTACATAAAAAATTATCAATCGTATTTAAAAATTGAACGCGGTTTGTCGAAGAATACAATAGAAAACTATTCTTTTGATATTGAACGTTTGTGCCTTTTTTTAGAGACAAATGAAATCGATGTTTCCCCAATTAATATTAGTGATGAAACCGTGCAACAGTTTATTTATAACGTTGCAAAAGAAGTCAATCCGCGTTCGCAAGCCAGAATTATTTCTGGTCTGAAAAGTTTTTTCAGCTATTTGATTTTTGAAGATTATAGAATTGACAATCCGTTAGAATTAATCGAAACACCTAAAACAGGGCGAAAACTTCCGGATACTTTATCTGTAGAAGAGATTGATCGACTTATCGCAGCTATTGATTTAAGCTCTAATGAAGGAGAGCGCAACCGTGCGATGGTCGAAACCCTTTATGGTTGCGGAATTCGGGTTTCGGAATTAGTTGCATTAAAAATATCGGATTTATTTTTTGATGAAGGTTTTATCAAAATAACTGGGAAAGGGAATAAACAACGTTTCGTTCCAATCAGTGATTTTACGCAAAAATACATTCAGATGTATAGTAATACTATTCGAAAACATCTTACAATTCAAAAGGGTTTTGAAGACACATTGTTTTTAAATAGAAGAGGAAAACAATTGACACGAGCTATGATTTTTACGATTATCAAGAACTTGGCTGTAAAAATTGATCTTTATAAAACAATCAGTCCACATACTTTACGTCATTCTTTTGCGACTCATCTTCTTGAAAACGGTGCTGATTTGCGTTCGATACAGTTGATGCTGGGTCATGAATCCATAACTACCACAGAGATATATGTGCACCTTGACAGAAGGTTTCTAGCAAATGTTCTGAATTCATTTCATCCAAGAAAATTGTTGGACGACAAATAACATTGCTGCATTATAAAATAAAAAAAAACGTATCGATTTTACATCAATACGTCTTTCTATTTTGAAGATTGCCTTTATTTATTTAGCAATATTTACCGCTCTTGTTTCACGTATAACAGTTACTTTGACCTGTCCAGGATAAGTCATTTCTGTTTGTATTTTTTGTGAGATATCAAAAGATAAGCTTGCAGCATTTTCATCCGAAACTTTTTCGCTTTCTACAATTACTCGGAGTTCTCGACCAGCTTGAATAGCATAAGCATTTTTCACACCGCTGAATCCATAAGCCACTTCTTCAAGGTCTTTCAAACGTTGAATGTAAGAATCCAATACTTGTCTTCTTGCTCCCGGTCTCGCTCCAGAAATAGCATCACAAACCTGAATGATTGGTGACAATAATGATTTCATTTCAATTTCATCGTGATGCGCTCCAATAGCGTTACAAACCTCTTCTTTTTCACCGTATTTCTCCGCCCACTGCATTCCTAATAAAGCGTGTGGTAAATCACTTTCGGCGTCTGGAACTTTACCAATATCGTGTAATAAACCCGCTCTTTTGGCCAATTTTACGTTAAGTCCAAGTTCAGCAGCCATGATTCCACAAAGCTTAGAAACTTCACGGGAGTGTTGCAATAAATTCTGTCCGTAAGAAGAACGGTATTTCATACGTCCTACGACTTTAATCAATTCAGGATGCAATCCGTGAATTCCTAAATCGATAACGGTACGTTTACCAACTTCTATAATTTCATCGTCAATTTGTTTAGCAGTTTTTGCTACTACTTCTTCAATACGAGCCGGGTGAATTCTACCGTCAGTAACTAGTTTATGTAATGCCAATCGTGCAATTTCTCTACGTACAGGATCAAAACAAGAAAGGATAATCGCTTCCGGTGTGTCATCTACAATAATCTCTACTCCGGTTGCAGCTTCCAGTGCGCGAATATTTCTTCCTTCACGACCAATAATTCTACCTTTTACATCATCTGATTCAATGTTGAATACCGAAACACAGTTTTCTACTGCTTCTTCAGTTCCTACTCGTTGAATGGTATTGATGATGATTTTTTTAGCTTCTTGTTGTGCTGTCAATTTTGCCTCTTCAATAGTATCTTGAATATGCGACATTGCTTTGCTTTTAGCTTCTGCTTTTAATCCTTCTACCAATTGATCTTTAGCTTCTTCGGCAGATAAACCAGATATAACTTCTAACTGTTGCAATTGACTTTTATGTAATTTATCAACTTCAACTTGTTTTTTATCTAGATTTTCAATTTTAGTGGCGTATTCTAAAGTTTTAGATTCAAAGTCATCATTTACCTTCTTAGCTTTTGATAACTCGTTAGATATTTGAGATTCTTTATCTCGAACTCTTTTTTCTATTTCAGCAACTTTTTTATCACGGGATAGAATAACTTGTTCATGTTCTGATTTCAATTCAATAAATTTCTCTTTTGCTTGTAGAATTTTATCTTTTTTAATGTTTTCGGCTTCCAGATTAGCATCTTTTAAAATGGATGCTGCCTCTTTTTTTGAATTTTTAATTAAGTTTGAAATATTGCTTTTTTCTATCAATTTGGCGATAGCAAAACCTCCCGCAATACCTATAATTCCTGAAATAATAATCGTTAATATGTTGTCCATGTTTGTTAAAATTTATGTATAAAAAAGCCTACATTAGAGTGATTGAATAAACTCGAAAAGACAAGTTTTGAGCTAACTCACTGTTCAAGTTTCCTCGCCGGAGCGTGGCATGCTTTAGTAGTGATGATTTGCTCATTCTAAATTGTTAGTGTTGAGTTTACCAAATATGAACTAATGTAGGCAGTATCTTAGTTTTTGTAAAGAACGTTTATTTGTCGAGATATTGATCTAAAACCGCATTGATTTTTTTTATTCTTTCAATTGTAGCTTCTCCGTCAATGGCATTATCAATTTGTTTTTGTTCTGTTTGTGACGCAAATTGTAGGGCACACATTGCCAAAACATCTTGTTTGTCACGAACAGCGTAATTTTCTTCAAATTGCTTAATCATTTTATCAATCTTTTTCGAAGCGCTTCTAAGACCTTCTTCCTGAGAGAAATCAACCGTTAACGGGTAAACTCTATCTGCGATTGATATTTTAATTTTAAGCTTTTCGTCCATATCTTTTATTAATCGGATAGCTGCGCTATACAGTAATCAATTTCGCGAATTAATGAATTTATTTTAAGCTTTGTATCTCTTTTATTATCGTCACTGCCTAGTAATGAATTTGCGACTTTTAGAGTTTCATACTGCGTTTTTAGCGCTTCAATCTCTTGTGATTGACTTTGTATTATGGATGCAGTTTTTATTAATTCGTTTTTCAAATCTTGATTATTTTTCTCTAAACTTTTCATTTTATTAAAAAGTTTTTCGACTTTATTTTCAAGAGTATCAATAATTTCTGCAATCGCACTCATTATATATCTTATTCATTACATAATCATACAAAGTTAGTATTCCTTTTTAATTTTGCAATATTTTATTATTTTTTTTGCATTAAATTAATTAAATATCAGTTTTACAAATGGTTACGAACTGTTTTTTTTAGTGATGATTTGAATACTTTTTTTATCTTAGCAAAAATGTAAACCATGAGATTTCCTTTGATTTTTTTACTGTTTTGTACGGCTGTTTTTGCGCAAGTTGATTATCCAAAAGAGTATTTCAGATCACCTTTGGATATTCCGATGCAATTATCCGGGAATTTTGGAGAGTTAAGGCCCAATCATTTTCATGCAGGTTTTGATTTGAGAACGCAACAAAAAGAAGGATTAAAAGTATACGCTGTGGCCGATGGTTACGTGTCAAGAATAAAGATATCTACATTTGGTAACGGAAAAACAATTTACGTAAATCATCCGAATGGTTTTACCTCCGTTTATGGGCATTTGAAAATTGCCAACGGTGAAATAGAGAACTACATTAAGAAAACACAATATGCAGAACAATCGTTTGAAATCGAAATGTTTTTTAAGCCTGGTGAAATGGTGGTGAAAAAAGGCGAAATCATTGCTTTTTCTGGAAATACAGGAGCTTCAGAAGGACCACATTTGCATTTTGAATTTCGGGATTCTAAAACTGAGTTTATTATCAACCCGATGCTTTTTGGTTTTAATAAATTTTTAAAAGACACGAAGAAGCCCATCATATCAGGAGTTTATGTGTATCCTTTAGATTCTCAAACCACAGTCAATAATTCAAAGCGACCTTTATTACTGAATGTCTCGTTGCAAAAAGACGGGACCTATTTATCGGATAGAGTGGTGGCCAATGGCGCGATAGGTTTTGGCATTTCGGCTTATGACACTGATGACGTTTCGTTTAATAATAACGGAGTGTATAAAGTGCAGTCTTTTTATAATGGAAAACCAAATTTCGGATACGAATTTAATACCTATTCATTTGATGATATGCGTTACATCAATGCGCTAATTGATTATTCGCGATACAAGAAAATACAACAACGGGTTCAGAAATTATTCATGAAAAGCCCATACAATTTGAGTTTTATTCAAGCCGATGAAAATAAGGGGATTTTACAAGTAACTCCTAATTTAGCATCGCAATATCGTATTGAAGTTTCGGATTTCTTTGGAAACAAAAAAACGATAGCCATTCCAATCAAATATGATGTTCTGCCTACCGTAATCCTTAAGGAGTCAATTCAATCTAATTATTTTGTAAGAGCAAACAAAGACAGTAATTTTGCGTTAGAGAATATGTCGGTTTTCTTTCCTGCGGGGACTTTTTATGAAGATTTTGATCTAAATTTTGATGTAAAAAATGATACATTATTTTTACACGATGACACGGTTCCTGCACATACGAATTTTACAGTTTTAATTGAAGACACAAAATCAACTGAAGCGCAAAGAGAAAAAATGTTTATCGGCAGAATCGAAGGAAAAAAAATAAATTACAATCCCACCTACAGAAAGGACAACGTTTTCAATACGAAGGTTAAAATTTTAGGTAAATATGCATTGGTTTCGGATATGGTCGCGCCAAAAATAAGCATCGCTATTCCCATAGAAGGAAAATGGATTAGCGAGCAAAAAACAATTCAGCTTTCCATTTACGATGAATTGTCAGGCATAAAATCATACAACGGCTATTTAAACGGAAAATGGGTATTATTCGAATACGATAATAAAACCAGAAAATTAACTCATTATTTCAGTGATGGAATTGTTGCTGATGGTGCCAATGATTTAAAAGTTGTGGTGATGGATAATGTTGGAAATTCGACAACCTTTGAAACTCACTTTTTCATAGGTCAAAAAAAATAAAAACCAAATAACTTGAGCACTAATAAATTAATTTTTGTTTTCTTTTTTTGCTTCGCAAGCCTACCTTTATTGGCCCAAACGGCTAGAATAAAAGGAGTTATTTTAGACAAAAACAATCAACCGGTAGAAAACGTAAATGTTTCGTATTCCAGTATTGGCACTCAATCCAATAAAAATGGATTTTACGATATAAAAGTCCATGCGAACCAAAAAGTAACGCTAGTTTTTACGCATGTCTCGTTAAAAAAAATAACGGTAATTTTTTCTTTGGATTCCAATGAACAAAAAGAGTTTAACCCAGTGATGAGTGATCGGGAAGAACAAATGGGTGAAGTGATAGTGACATCGAATAACAGAAAGTTAATTCAGGGTGTTGCTACAATTGAGCCTGAAATGATCCGAAAAATTCCAGGCGCTAATGCTGGTATTGAAAACATTTTAAAAACCTTGCCCGGAGTAAATTCTAACAACGAATTGAGTACGCAATACGCGGTGCGCGGTGGGAATTACGACGAGAATTTGGTCTATGTAAATGAAATTGAAGTCTATCGCCCGTTTTTGATTCGGTCTGGACAACAAGAAGGATTGAGTTTTACCAATACGGATTTGGTACAAAATATTGATTTCTCGGCGGGTGGTTTTCAGGCGAAGTTTGGAGATAAATTATCCTCTGTTTTAGATATTACTTACAGGAAGCCGGTTAGATTTGGCGCAAGCCTCGAAGCGAGTTTTCTTGGAGGAAGCCTTTCTGTTGATGCAGTTTCCAACGATAAAAAGTGGTCTGCAGTAACGGGAGTAAGGTACCGCAACAACAGCCTTTTGGTGAAAAGCCAAGAGACACAGACGAATTTTACGCCATCGTTTGCGGATATTCAAACCAATATAAGCTATCAGTCTTCGGCTAAATGGCAATGGAGTTTTCTGGGGAATATTTCTCAAAATAAATACCAATATCAGCCATTGACGAGGCAGACTAATTTTGGAACGATCGATAATCCTATGGCACTGACTGTTTTTTATGAAGGTCAGGAAAAAGATAAATACGATACTTATTTTGGAGCTTTAAAGACAACTTTCAATCTTTCGGATAACTTTACTTTGAAATTTATCGGTTCTGTTTTTCAGACTTTAGAACAAGAATATTTTGATATTTTCGCCCAATACCGTTTAGGCGAAGTGGATTCCAGTATTGGATCAGAAACGTTTGGAGAAGTTGCTTTTACAAGAGGAATTGGTTCTCAGTTGAGTCATGCAAGAAATGATTTGGATGCCTTAATTGTAAATACTGAGATAAAAGGATTCCACGATTGGAAAGAAAACCAATTTGAATGGGGCATAAAATATACACGAGAATCTATTCGTGACAGAATAATAGAGTGGGAGATTATTGATTCGGCTGGTTTTTCACTGAATCCACCAATTATTGATTTGCCTAAAAATGATCAACCGTATTCGCCTTACACTGGACCGCTTGTTCCATATCAAAATATCCGAGCAACTAATTTTAATTCTATCAACAGATTTTCAGGCTATGGTCAATGGAGTTTGAAATCGAATATTGGTTCTAGTAAAGTTTGGTATAATGCCGGAGTTCGCATGCACAATTGGGAAGTTATAGGCGCTACTGTAACAGGAAAATCACAGGTTACTTTTAGTCCAAGAGCACAATTTGCGATAAAACCAGATTGGGAGAAAGATTTGGTTTTCAGACTTTCGGGAGGTTTATACCATCAGCCGCCATTTTACAGGGAATTGAGAGATGCTGAGGGAATCGTGCAACCCAATACGAAGGCGCAACAATCTGTTCATTTTGTTTTTGGGAATGATTATAGTTTCAAAATGTGGGAACGTCCTTTTAAATTGGTTTCGGAGTTGTATTATAAATCGTTGACAGATGTAAATACGTACACCATTGACAATGTTCGCATTCGTTACGCTGCCAACAATAATGCAACAGCGTATGCGCAAGGATTAGACGTTCGCTTGAATGGGGAATTTGTGCCAGGAACAGAATCTTGGTTTAGTTTTGGTTATTTGAAAACAGAAGAAAACAGCAAAGACAGAGGGTATATTGCCAGACCTACAGACCAAAGATTAAAATTTGGGCTTTTGTTTCAAGATTATATGCCTAATATTCCAAGTATAAAATTGTACCTAAATTTAATTTACAATACTGGATTGCCGGGAGGTTCGCCGTCGTATGCAGATGCTTATCTGTATCAAAACAGGTTAAATGATTACCGCCGTGTGGATGTAGGTTTCTCCAAAGTTTTTATCGATAATACAACCGTAAAAAAGAATACGGGTTGGTTTAAAGATTTTAAAGAGTTGGCAATCGGATTAGAGATTTTTAATCTTTTTGATAATCAAAATGCCATTACGAATACTTGGGTTCGCGATGTGTATTCTAAAAATCAATATGCGATTCCTAACTATATGACCACCAGAGTTTTTAATGTGAAATTAACTGCAAGGCTGTAATCATTAAGAATCCGTGAAATTTAAGGCAATTTTAATTCGTTAAAATCAAGTATTGAATGCCGTTACCATTTTTAAAAATGATTACATTTGAATTTTAATAGTACAACAACATGAAAAAACTACATATCACGATATTAGGAATTGCAATTTTGCTTTTAACGAGTTGTAAGGAAGAATTTGAAAAACCCAAAGTTACTTACGATGGAACCAGTAGAGCAAAAGAAATTGCAAAAGCTGATTCAAGTCAGATACAAATTGCCGATTTGCCGTTACAAATGGAAGGAACCGATTATTTGATTCATCCTGTGGCGGATTTAAGTATTCGTGAGAAAGGGATAAAATCGAGATATGGCTCTTCGAGTGTGAATGATTTGAGTTTTACCATATCGAATTATGGCGAATTTGAAATTACCGGTTTTTTGCAGAATTTAAAATTCCAAAAAATCGATTCCGATTCCATCAGAAAATTAACAGACAAACCTGTTTTAATTCAAACAGCTACGTATCTGAAGTCGGTTGCTGATAAAACCAGTAATCAAATCATGGTGTACACAATGGTGGATATGGATACGAATAAAGATGGAAAATTAGATACAAGTGATATTAAAGCTCTGTATTTAAGCGAAATCAGCGGCGATAAATTCACTAAAATATCTTCTGATTTTCAGGAATTGATCGACTGGAAATTGATTGGTTCTAATAATCGTTTGTATTACAGAACGGTTGAGGATACCAATAAAAACGGCGAGTTTGATAAGAAAGATGTGGTGAATTATTATTATATTGATTTGTCAAAAAAGGAATGGAAAATAATTGGATATGAGCCAATTTAGAAACACTGATTTTAAATCAAAATATCACTTTCCAAATCTGATTTTTCAATGGTAAAATCAAAACCAAGTTGTTTAACTAACTGAATGACCAGATTTTTATACCAGTTTTCGGATTTGGGATGAATGTAAATTTTTTCGATTAGCTGATTGATGTCCACATTGATTTTAAGCCCCTCGTTGATTTTTATATCGCTTTCGCCAATGTCTGTGATGATGCGTACTTCGCCTTCATACTGAAAACTTTTTCGTTTGAATAAAAAAGGGAAAAACATATCGTCAAACGGAATGTGTTCTTTTTTGTAATCAATATAATTTACTTCCCCAATATATTGCTTGAAATTTGTTTCTGACGCAAGCGAGTCCTGCAAACGCCCAATTGTAGACTGAATTGCTAGACCTTCACTGTTTTGGGTAAAAATCTGCCACATGGCGAACGATTCGTATTCATTGATGTGCCAGCTGCTGATCGCTACTTTTTCTCGATGTGTTTTGTAATAGTTCAAAAAGTCAGGATTGTCAATCGAAAGCTTTTTTATTTCCTCAAAAGTGGGTTCGCTGAAAGTACCTTCATATTGATCTTCGAATTTATCCGACCGTGACATGAATAATTTGTCGGACATCAATAAATCTAAAAACTTAGACAAGTCCAGGTATTTCCAAACAACAGTATCTGGGTCTTCTGGAAGTTTTATGTTGGGATTATTGATGTACATTTTTCAGACTTAAAGATTTAAAAAATAATATACTTTAAAGATTTTAATGGTCACGAAAAACGGTGTTCTTCATCGTTATTCGAAAGATTGCATAGACACTAATTTATTATACATGCCATTCAATGCAATTAGTTCGTCGTGCTTTCCTTTCTCCACTATTTTTCCTTTTTGCATCACCACAATCAAATCTGCTTTTTGAATTGTAGAAAGGCGGTGCGCAATAACAATGGAAGTTCTGTTTTGCATCATGTTTTCTAATGCTACTTGCACGAACTTTTCGCTTTCGGTATCCAATGCTGATGTCGCTTCATCGAGAATCATAATCGGAGGGTTTTTCAAAACGGCTCTGGCGATAGATAATCGTTGTTTTTGACCACCGGAAAGTTTGTTTCCGCTGTCGCCAATGTTCGTGTGAATCCCGAACGGTAAATCTTTGACAAATTCATAGGCATTGGCAATTTTTAACGCTTCAATAATTTCCTCATCTGTAGCGTCTATTTTTCCCAATGCGACATTGGCTTTGATCGTGTCATTAAATAAAATGCTGTCCTGTGTAACCAAGCCCATCAAACCTCGAAGTGATTTTAAACTAAAATCTTTTATGTTTGTTCCGTCAATGGTGATTTCGCCTTCACTTGTGTCATAAAAACGGGTGAGCAAATTAGCAATGGTACTTTTTCCGCTTCCGGATTGCCCGACAAGAGCCACCGTTTGTCCTTTTTTGACTTCAAGCGTAAAATCTTTCAAAACATTTTCTTTTTCGTATTTAAAGTTAATGTTTTTGAGGGTTATGTTCGAATCGAAAGTATTTTTTTCTATGGCATTTTCTTTTGAAGTGATTTCATTTTCGACTTCTAAAACTTCAAAAACCCGTTCTGCGGCAGCTAAACCATTTTTCACGGCATAAGATGCTTTAGAAATGGCTTTGGCAGGAGTTAGAATATTGAAGGCCAGAGTAAGAAAAACAATAAAAGCAGCGCCTTCAAGAGTTTTGTCAATTAACACTAAGTTACCACCATACCATAACAAGGCAGCTATTGTTGTGATTCCTAAAAATTCACTTAATGGCGTTGCCAAATTATTTTTGTCTCCAATGCTATTTGATAAATTCAATAATCGGGTTACTGAATCGTTGAATCTGTTTTTAAAATTAGGTTCTGCATTATAACTTTTAATCACTTTCAAACCACCCAAACTTTCATCTACTATTGAAATCAAAAAACCACTTTCTTTTTGTGCTTCTAAGGATTGTGCTCTCAAATTTTTAGCGATTTTTGAAATGATAAATCCCGAAATCGGAATAAAAACTAGAACAAAAAAGGTTAGTTCTACGCTTATAAAAAACATGGTGACTATTGCAAATACAATCGTTAACGGCTCTTTTACAATCAGTTCCAGTATCGAAAAAAAAGAATTTTGAACCTCGTTGACATCACCCAGCATTCGCGCCATAATATCCCCTTTTCTTTTCTCTGAATAGTAGGATATAGGTAATTCAATGATTTTATCATACATTGATTTTCGTAAATCGCGTAATACGCCATTTTTGAGGTGCATGATGTGGTGAGAAGCAAGGTAATTAAACAAATTTTTGAATAAAAAAGTGACGATTACCAAAGAAACGACAAGTAAAAGGGCAAACTGAGGACTGTTATCTTTTGTTAATTCGGTTATTTTAAAATACAAAAGATCAGTTCCGTAATCTTTTATATTTCCGATTCCGGTATATATTGGCTCTTTTTCAATTGTTTTGATTTTTCCAAAAAGTACTTGGAGTACTGGAAGCAGAGTCAACATAGAAATAGTGCTGAACAACGCATAAAGAACGTTGTATATCACATTCCAAATAATATGAGTTTTGTACGGTTTAGTAAAAGGAATTAATTTTATTAAATTTCTGTCCATTAGTTCAATTGCATTGCAATAATAATATTTTTAATCTTTTCGTTTAAAATGCTTTCTACTTCGTTGAAATCTTCAACTGATTCCAATTCTGTATTTACACTAATATAAAATTTTATTTTAGGTTCCGTTCCGCTTGGTCTGGCGCAAATTTTAGAACCATCTTCCGAGTAGTAAATCAATACGTTTGATTTTGGAATATCCATTTTGGTTTCCTCATCCGTAAGCAAATTTTTTGCTATCGATGATTGGTAATCTTCCAGCATGATCACACGTTGTCCGTTGATTTCTTTCAATGGATTTTCTCTCATGTCAATCATCATCTGATTGATTTCCTGCAAACCATCCATTCCTTTTTTAGTCAATGAAACTAAGTATTCTTTATAAAAACCGTTATCAACATACAGTTGTAGTAATTCTTTGTAAACCGTACTTCCTTTGGCTTTGGCTTGAGCTGCAAGTTCACAAATCAATAAAGTAGCCGCAACAGCATCTTTATCGCGTACGGCATCACCTACCATATAACCAAAACTTTCTTCGCCACCACCTATGAATTCCAACTCAGGAAAATCCTTGATCATCTTAGCAATCCATTTGAAACCAGTCAAACCCACTTTGCACTCTACATCGTAGTTTGTCGCTAGTTCCATCATCATAGGAGTAGAAACGATTGTAGAACCTACAAATTGTTTTCCATTGATTTTCCCTGCTTTTTTCCATTGTTCCAATAAAAATGCAGTCATCAAAATCATGGTTTGATTTCCGTTTAGCAATATCATTTTGCCTTCGTTGTTTCTAACGGCAACTCCTAAACGGTCACAGTCAGGATCAGTCCCAATAACAATATCCGAATTTGTTTTATCAGCCAAAGCCAATGCCATTGTCAGTGCTTCTGGCTCCTCTGGATTTGGAGATTTTACAGTTGGGAAATCACCATTCGGCACTCTTTGTTCTTCAACAATATTCACATTCGTGTAACCCGCTTGTTCTAAAGTATCAGGCACTAACGTTATGGAAGTCCCATGCAAAGAGGTGAAAACGATATCCAGATTTTCTTTGGCTTCAGCCGAAGTTCCAAAGCTGGCATTGTCGATAGTCGATTTGATAAAAGCTTCATCAACTTCGGTATCAATATAGTGTATCAAGTTTTCATTGGCAGTAAACTTGATTTGATTGTAATTTAAATTCTCGATAACAGAGATGATTCCCTCATCTTCCGGTGGCACAATTTGTCCACCATCTTGCCAGTACACTTTGTATCCGTTATATTCAGGTGGGTTGTGAGAGGCAGTAAGAACTATTCCACATTGACAACCTAAATGTTTCACCGCAAATGACAATTCCGGTGTGGGTCTCAATTCCGAAAACAAATACACTTCGATTCCGTTAGCTGAGAAAACATCCGCAACTAATTTGGCCAAAGTATCGCTATTATGACGACAATCGTAAGCAATAACCGCTTTCAAAGGTTGGTTAGGAAATGCAGTATGCAAGTAATCAGAAAGTCCTTGCGTAGTTTTTCCTAGCGTATATTTATTGATGCGATTGTTTCCTACACCCATAACTCCTCGCATTCCACCAGTTCCAAATTCAAGATTTTTATAAAAACGCTCTTCCAGTTCTGTAGCCGATGTAATCATCAATTCTTTAATCTCTTCTTGTGTAGCGGTGTCAAATATTGGCGTAAGCCACTCATTTACTGCGTCCAATATATTTTGTTTGATCTCCATGCTATAGTTTTTTAGTTTCTAAATTTGTAATTAAAATTTAAATCCAGTTGTTTTTTTTTAGGAGCTATTTCCTGCTATTCGCTATATCTTTTTCTTTTTTTAAAGAAAAAAAATAAAAAGGATGCCGCTGCTATCAGGGCTAGGCATTGTGCAAACAAGAACTATTATCGTTTCATTTAATTATACCTATAAAAAATTAACTTCACTTGATATTTTATAACGCTCTTCATTATTTTTTGTACGCAAAATTATTTCGCCAAGAAATCCAGCCAAAAATAATTGTGTTCCCAAAACCATTGTGGTAAGCGCGATATAAAACCAAGGATTGTTCGTTACCAGGCTGTAGCGCATGTCATTATACATATGGTATAGTTTTGAAATACCAATATATCCGGCAAGCAAAACCCCAATAATAAACATTAACGATCCCATGGCGCCGAATAAATGCATCGGTCTTTTTCCAAATCTTGAAAGAAACCAAATTGTTATTAAATCCAGGAAACCGTTAATGAAACGTTCCATACCAAATTTAGTTTCACCATATTTTCTGGCTTGGTGCTGCACCACTTTTTCGCCAATTTTTCCAAAACCAGCATTTTTTGCCAAAACCGGAATGTATCGGTGCATTTCGCCCGAAACTTCAATGTTTTTTACCACAATATTTTTGTAGGCTTTCAGTCCACAGTTAAAATCATTCAATTCCACTCCCGATGTTTTTCTCGCCGCCCAATTGAATAATTTAGAGGGCAGGTTTTTTGCCACTACGGAGTCGTAGCGTTTCTTTTTCCATCCGGAAACTAAATCATATTTCCCATTGGTAATCATATCATACAATCCCGGAATTTCCTCTGGGCTGTCTTGCAAGTCAGCATCCATTGTAATTATAACATCACCCTGCGCTTTTGCAAAACCAGCATGCAACGCTTGTGATTTTCCAAAATTTTTCATGAAACGAACGCCTTTTACATGAGGGTTTTCTTGGGCAAATCCTTCTATAATAGACCATGAATTATCAGTACTTCCATCATCCAGAAAAATGATTTCGTACGTATAATTATGAGAATGCATCACTTTGATGATCCAATTATAGAGTTCATTAAGTGATTCCTCTTCATTAAGAAGCGGTATAAGTAGTGATAAATTCATTAATTTAAAAACTTTAAGGTTTGTCGTTTTTTACTATTGCACCAATTATAAGTGAGTAAATTAAACCTAGAAAAGAATACATAGCTAAAGTGACGGGAAATACAATTAATGGATTTGAGAATTTTTTCATCATCGAAAGTCCCATGTCTAGTTGTTCAGATGTCATTTCTGGATTTTCTTTTAACATCGCAGTTTTAGAAATAGAAACCATTTCATCAATAAATTCAGGAAAAATAAGATTGAAAATTACACTAAAAGCACCATAAATAATTGCTGCTACAAAAGCGATAGAAACACCAATTTTTAAGCATTGACCAAAACTAATGTATCCACCGTTTATGTTTTTCTTATAATGATTGCATCCTATATAAATAAATATAAGCGGTAAAATAAGATAATTTGCAATGTTTACAATTATACCAAAACTGGTATTTACTAACGACTTCATCCCAATTACATACATAATTACGAACTCCAAGACCATTATAACACCATACAAGGCGCCATATGAAATTCCAGATTTAGCTGGCGATACATTATTTTCCATAAAGAGTTTATTTATTAATCCACAAATATAACAATTCCCAATATATTCGGAGCTAAAAATCACTTTTTACGATTATATAAAAAAAGTGAGACAAATATTTGATTATTGGAAAAAAATTGTAAATTTGCAGACTCAAAATAATATTGTAAAACAAAAAGTTATAAGGGGTTTATACCTTTTCTGTTAGAAGAAAAGCTTCAAGACAAATTATAATTAACAAATAAAAAAGATTAACAAGATGAAAAAAGGAATTCACCCAGAAAATTACAGATTAGTTGCATTTAAAGACATGTCAAATGACGAAGTTTTTATTACTAAATCTACTGCAGATACAAGAGAAACATTAACAGTTGATGGTGTTGAATACCCAGTTGTAAAAATGGAGATCTCTAGAACTTCTCATCCTTTTTACACAGGTAAATCTAAACTTATTGATACTGCAGGACGTATTGATAAATTCAAAACCAAATACGCTAAACACGTTAAATAATTTTAACTTGTTCATAATTATAGTAAAGCCTTTCTTTTCGGAAGGCTTTTTTTATTTTATTTATTTTAAAACTTTGTAACTTTGAAGACGATATAATAAAAAAGAAAGTTGTTTGAACTAATTTCTAATCAACAAATAACTGAATCAACAAATAAACAATTTTATGAATTACATACTTTTTGACGGACCTTCCAGAAATGCCTTATTGCCTTTTACTTTCACGCGTCCTGTTGCAGATATTCTTATTGGTATCATGACGATTCGTCAAAAATGGGAAATGCGTCTGGGTTCTACCACCACCACATTGACAGAGGAATATTTATCAGAAAAATTTCCAATGGTAGAGTTAGAGGTAAATGTAATGATAAATGCGTCCTTTCTTCCTAATGATGTTTTGATTGAGATGGTAAGTAATCTGGAACCGAATCAGGCTATTTTTAAAGGCGATGAAGTGATTGCTTTTTACACTTCGGAAGAACAGGAAGAAGTAGATTTTGATACTTATGAAATTTTAGAGTACAACGAGGAATGTTTGACGGTACATAATACTTGGGACATTTTTTCTAAAAATGATGCGGCAATACGAGAAGATTTTGAATACTTGACTGAAGACAGAAGATCGCAGCCTATTCCCAAAAGTGTCAACGTCATCGCTTCCGAAAATATATTTATAGAAGAAGGTGCAAAATTAGAGTTTGTTACTCTAAATGCTTCTACAGGTCCAATATACATAGGTAAAGATTCAGAAATCATGGAAGGTTCGGTAATCAGAGGTCCTTTTGCCTTGTGCGAAAATGCAACTGTAAAAATGGGTGCCAAAGTCTACGGAGCAACAACTGTAGGTCCGCATTCAAGAATTGGAGGCGAAGTCAATAATTCCGTTTTATTTGGTTATTCTAATAAAGGACATGATGGATTTTTAGGGAATTCTGTTCTCGGTGAATGGTGTAACGTCGGAGCCGATAGTAACAATTCGAATCTAAAAAACAATTACGAAGAAGTAAAATTGTGGAGCTATGAAACGGAAGGTTTTGCTAAAACAGGTCTTCAGTTTTGCGGATTGATGATGGGCGACCATAGCAAATGTGGTATTAATACGATGTTCAATACAGGAACAGTAGTGGGAGTAAGCGCAAATATTTTTGGCAGTGGATTTCCGCGCAACTTTGTGCCAAGTTTTTCTTGGGGCGGTGCTTCAGGATTCACGACTTATATCACAAAAAAAGCGTTTGAAACTGCTCGGTTGGTGATGAGCCGCCGAAACGTAGATTTTGATGAAAGAGAATCGGCAATTTTAGAACATGTTTTTGAGGAAACTAAAAAATGGAGAAAAGAATAATTCCTGCATCATATATAAAATAACGTAAGCCTCTTGATTGAGGCTTACGTTATTTTACAGATAAAAATAAATGAACTGATTATTGGTAGGCATACACTAACGAACCATCTTTTATTAAGTCAATCAGAGTGTTAGCATTCTGGTCCGGAACAGAAAAGCAACCCAAGCTGAATTTGCTATACATTCTTTTAGACGAATGGACTACAATATTTCTTTTTAAAGCATTCGAATTTTTGTCACTTTCTAAGCCGTTTAATTTTAATGAATAGCCCCACATTCCTTTATACGTTTGTAGAGTTACGTAACATCCTAATGAAGTTGCGTTGCTTCCTACATTATTACTAAAAGATTGAGGTTTTAATCCTGTTCCAGAGCCGGATCCATGATCAACATTAGTGGTCAGGAGTATTTTACTGTTTTTTAAATCAATAACGTAAAGTCGGGATTCCTCTATTGATTTTGAAAAATCAATTAGGGTTATGATGTTTTTATTTTTGGCTTTATAGCCCCATTTTGTTTGTATCTCGTTTGCCTTTTTTACAATTTCGTCATTTTCTTGTGCCGTAATAAAATTAAAAGAGCATAAAAGAATTAATAGTAATGTCTTTTTCATAGAGTTCTTTTTAGCGTATTTCCTATAATCTGAATAATTCAAGTGTGTCGTTTTAGTACCAGTTTAGTTTTTTTAACCGTTTGATTATCAAATGTAAAACTATGAAAAAAGAATATTATTGTAAGTCGATTAAATTTTATATTTTAATGTTTTAAAATTTTTATTGTTGTAACTTAATCAATTGGCTTCTTCCTGAATTAATCTATATTTGCATTTTTAAAATCTGATAATCCAATTATCTAAAAATCTTATAATTTAAATGATTACAGTTAACGATATTTCGGTGCAATTTGGCGGCACTGCACTTTTTAGCGATGTTTCTTTTGCTATAAATGAAAATGATAAAATTGCCCTTATGGGTAAAAATGGAGCCGGAAAATCGACGCTTCTTAAAATTATTGCAGGTCAAAGCAAACCTTCGACAGGGAATATTTCGGCACCAAAAGATGCTGTTGTGGCCTATTTGCCTCAGCATTTATTAACTACGGACGGAGCAACGGTGATGGAAGAAACGTCAAAAGCGTTTGGTGAGATTTTCCAAATGAAAGCAGAGATCGATGAAATTAATGAGCAATTGACGATTCGTACCGATTATGAAAGTGATGCTTACATGAAATTAATCGAAAGAGTTTCTGACTTAAGTGAGAAATTCTATGCGATAGAAGAAGTAAATTATGAAGCCGAAGTTGAAAAAATATTGATCGGTTTGGGATTTGTTCGCGAAGATTTTAATCGTCAAACTTCAGAATTTTCCGGAGGATGGAGAATGCGAATCGAATTGGCCAAAATCCTCTTGCAAAAACCAGACTTAATATTACTAGATGAGCCAACCAACCACATGGATATTGAAAGTATTCAATGGTTAGAGGATTTTTTGATTAATTCAGCCAAAGCTGTTGTTGTGATTTCTCACGATAAAGCTTTTGTAGATAATATTACGAATCGTACCATTGAAGTTACAATGGGACGTATTTATGATTATAAAGCCAAATATTCTCATTATTTAGAACTTAGAAAAGACAGACGTGTGCATCAGCAAAAAGCGTATGACGAGCAACAGCGCATGATTGCCGATAACAGGACTTTTATTGACCGTTTCAAGGGAACTTTTTCTAAAACGGATGCCGTTCAGTCTCGTGTTAAGATGTTAGAAAAGCTTGTTATAGTTCAGGTGGATGAAGTGGATACTTCGGCTTTAAAACTAAAATTTCCTCCTGCTGCCCGTTCTGGACAATATCCTGTGATAGTTAAAGATTTGTCAAAATCGTATGGCGATCATGTTGTTTTTTCCAATGCAAATATGGTGATTGAAAGAGGCGAAAAAGTAGCTTTCGTAGGGAAAAATGGAGAAGGAAAATCGACGATGATCAAAGCCATTATGAAAGAAATTGAAATAAATGGCGGTAGTTTAGAAATTGGACATAATGCGAAAATTGGTTATTTTGCCCAAAACCAAGCTTCGTTGCTAGACGAAAATGCCACTATTTTTGAAACCATTGATGATATTGCCGTGGGTGATGTTCGAACTAAAATCAAAGATATTCTGGGCGCTTTCATGTTTCAAGGAGATGATGTTACCAAAAAAGTAAAAGTGCTTTCCGGTGGGGAAAAAACGCGTTTGGCGATGATAAAATTATTGTTGGAACCAGTCAATTTATTGATTCTCGATGAGCCTTCGAATCACTTGGATATGAAAACCAAAGACATTATCAAAGATGCTTTGCGCGATTTTGACGGAACCTTGATTTTAGTTTCGCACGACAGGGATTTTCTGGACGGGTTAGCGACAAAGGTTTTTGAATTTGGAAACAAAAGAGTAGTAGAACATTTTGAAGATATTGCAGGTTTCTTGGCTAATAAGAAAATGGAAAGCATGCGAGAGATAGAAAAATAATTTTGTTGGAATCTTTATAAATCAAAAAGCGGCTGTATTTTTAGAATACAGCCGCTTTTTGTTACAGTCTAATTCCCGGCGGAAGCAACTCTTTGTAAACAGGATTTTTTTTGAAAAATACTACTATTTTTGGAAGAATAGGAACCACTTTCAATTTTCGTTCAATCGCAATTTCCATTATGTTTTTCAGGAAATTAGAAATAAATTCTTCATCTTCGAACGTTTCCGGAACATTTATTTTGGTTAAAAATATCTTTTTTTCCTGAAAAGAATATTCAACAGAAACTAATCCTTGATCGACTAAAGTTTCAAATTGTCTTGAAAAAGTATTGTCTTTGATTTCCATAGTGCTTGATGCATCCATAATAATTAACTCTGATTCATTGGTACCTCTACCAAAAGTATTTTTGATTTGGTACTGATCTTGATTTCAAATGCGTCAAAATCTGTAATTCCCATGGCATCTCTTGCCTTCAAAACGTTGTTGTTAACCTCTATTTCGCCTTCAATTAAAAATAAATAAACACCGTTTTTAGGAATTCGTACTTTGTAAGTAACGCTGGTATTGCTCTCGAATATTCCTAAATGGAAAAAGGTTTTCTGGTAAACCCAAAGTGCGTTGCCATCATTTTGATCATTTGGCGAAACAATGTTTACAAAGGTATTAATTTGATTCTCAATATCAAATGATTTCTGGTCGTATCTTGGTGGCACGTTTTCTAAGTCAGGAAAAATCCATAGTTGTAAAGTTTTTGCCTCTTCGCTCTGACTCGCATTCAGTTCAGAATGTTCCACTCCGGATCCCGCACTCATTACTTGGACTTCTCCAAAACGAATGACGCCTTCATTTCCCATACTGTCCTTGTGCGCTAAGCCGCCTTCGAGTGGAATGGTAATGATTTCCATATTGGCGTGACTATGAGTACCAAAACCTGTACCTCCAGCAATGGTGTCATCATTTAAAACGCGTAACATTCCAAATTGTAAACGCTCAGGGTTAAAATAATTGCCGAACGAAAAAGAGAAATTGGCTTTAAGCCATCCAAAATCGGCCTTGCCTCTTGTATTTGATTCAAATAGTTGCGTTGTCATAAATTATTGATAATATAAAGTAAAAAGCGGATGGGGTTTGAATAAAAAAATTAATTTTATACAAAATTCGCTATAAAAAGACTAAATTTTGTTATAAAATCGTTAAAAGAATTATGAGTAAAATCCCCGTGTATCTAATGCCTGGTTTGGCATCAAGTGCTGCTATTTTTGAGCATATTGTACTTCCCGAAGACACATTTGAAATCCATTTATTAGAGTGGGAGATTCCGCTGGACAATGAATCATTAACGCATTATTCCCAGAGAATTACAAAAAAAATAAAGCATAAAAATCCCGTTTTGATTGGTGTTTCTTTTGGTGGAATCTTAGTTCAGGAAATGGCAAAATATGTGGACGCACGCAAAGTTATCATTATTTCGAGTGTACGATGTAATTCTGAATTTCCTCGAAGACTAAAAATTGCTAAAACCACCAAAGCCTATAAACTCATTCCGATGAGTTTATTTGCAAATATCGAAAGTCTGGCTAAGTTTTCTTTTGGTGAAAAAGTAAATCAACGGCTCAAATTATATGAGAAATTCCTTTCCGTTAGGGATATTCGGTATTTAAATTGGGCTGTGGAGCAAGTGATTTTATGGGATAGAACCGTTGTTGATGAAAACGTAATTCACATTCACGGTGATGCGGATGATGTGTTTCCTATAAAATATATTAAGAATTGTATCGTTGTAAAAGGCGGGACGCACATCATGATTTTGAATAAATACAAATGGTTGAACGAAAATTTACCTTCGATTATATTGGGGGCAAAAATGAAGTAATCACACTTTAATAACGATATGAAAGGATAAAAATGAAAAAGATGAAATTAATTAATAAAGTAGCGGTAATAAGTACCGTAGTATTTGCGAGTGGCCTATTTGTTTTTGCTACAACAAATGATGCAAAACAAAAAAATATTGAAGATGGAATTGTTTCTAATTTTCCTGTGAAATTAGACTTTGCCGGTGAGGAAACACCATTAAAAATATCAGATGTAAAGGAACGTTTTGATCGGGAATTGCTGGTGAATGTGAATTTACACGCGTCCACAATTTTAGCGATAAAAAGAGCCAATCGGGCTTTTCTGGTAATTGAGCCTATTTTGAAAAAGAATGGTATTCCGGACGATTTCAAATACTTGGCAGTAATTGAAAGCGGATTGGTGAATGCAGTTTCGCCAGCTGGAGCACGGGGAGTTTGGCAATTCATGCCGGATACAGCAAAGGAACGCGGAATAGAAGTGACTGAAAATGTAGATCAGCGCTATGACCTTGAAAAATCGACGGAAGCAGCTTGCAGTTATTTTTTGAGTGCCAAAGGAAAATTTGGAAGCTGGACTTTGGCGGCAGCCTCATACAATGGGGGAATGTCAGGTGTCAATAAACAAATTGGAATCCAAAAAGTGTCTGACTATTATGATTTGCTGCTTACGGAAGAAACGTCTCGCTATGTTTTTAGGATTTTAGCTTTGAAAGAGATCATGAAGAATCCGGTAAAATATGAGTTTAATATACTTCCGGGTGATTTGTATGAAATTTTGCCAACCAAGAAAATCGAAATTGACAGTTCGATTACAGATTTGGCGTCATTTGCAAAAGGACAAGGGATTAATTATAAGATTTTGAAAATACACAATCCTTGGCTCAGGGAAACCAAATTAATAAATGATACTGGTAAAAAATACCAAATTGAAATTCCTCTAAAAGGGTATTAATTATTTTTTAAACGATATCAGGCATTTAAGAAAATATAAGTGGAGTTATAAAATCGTTGACTTCAATGCTTAAACTATAAAAAAAGGGTCAAATGTGTTATCATTTGACCCTTTTTCTGTAGTTGTATAAATTATATTTTTTTCATCTGATCTTTCATCATTGTGATCTGATCTTTCAACATATTCTGTTTGTCTAATTTTTTAGCTTCATTCAATAGGGAAGTAGCTTCTAATTTTCTTCTGCGTGTCATGGCAACTCCGGCTAAGTTTAATTTGGCTACAGCCAAATCCATATCCATTGATAATCCTAACTCAATTGCTTTTCTGAAATATTTTTCCGCTTTGTTGATATTTGTTTGTGAAAGCATAATTCCGTGCAAGTAATTGAAATAGCCTTGTTGTTTTTGTACTAAAGCTGTTTCGGGGTTTTTGATGTACGCCAACCATTTTTGGGCACCTTCAAAATCTTGTTTTCTTAGTTTTAAGAAAGCCAATAAGATGAATTCGTTTTTGAAGTAAAGGAATATAGGAATTGCACTTAATAATATTAGGAAGATTCCATTACCGATATTGCTTTCTGTGAATTGCCAAATGCCAGTAGCGATGATAAGTCCGGCGATAATAAGTTTAATATTTCTGTGAAACATAGTGTGATTATTTTAAGATCACAAATATAGTAAAATGAAATGAAAATATTTTTACAAAACTACTTGTGAGGAAAAAAAGTCTTTGTATATTTGCACTCGGTTTTAGAATAACGGTTATTCAAAATAAGAAGACATATAAATAAGATTTTAAAGATACAAAGCAATGAGCAAAAGAACGTTTCAACCATCGAAAAGAAAAAGAAGAAATAAGCACGGATTTATGGACAGAATGGCTTCTGCGAATGGAAGAAAAGTTCTTGCTAGAAGAAGAGCTAAAGGAAGACATAAATTGACTGTTTCTTGCGAACCAAGACACAAAAAATAATGTTTGTATAAACATAAATAAGGCGTTACTTTTTTTAGTATCGCCTTTTTTTATACCTATTCGTTAAAAAATGTTTAAGATTTACAGTTAAAAGATTTGAGTTCAGTAATTTTAATCTTTTCAAAACAACAACTACACAACACAATAATACTATAAAATGCCAAAAGATACATCCATAAAATCAGTTTTAATAATAGGTTCAGGTCCTATTGTTATTGGTCAAGCATGTGAATTTGATTATGCGGGATCACAATCTGCACGTTCTATTCGTGAAGAAGGAATCGAAGTTATTTTGATCAATTCGAATCCGGCAACAATCATGACTGATCCATCAATGGCGGATCATATATATTTATTGCCTTTAACGACAAAATCAATTATTCAAATTTTAAAAGAACATCCTCAGATTGATGCAGTCTTGCCTACAATGGGAGGGCAAACGGCTTTAAATCTTTGTTTAGAAGCCGATGAAAAAGGGATTTGGGCTGATTTTGGAGTAAAATTAATTGGTGTTGATGTAAACGCTATCAATATTACCGAAGACAGAGAACAGTTCAAACAATTGCTTAAAAAAATAGGTGTGCCATCTGCTCCGGCAGAAATATGTACGTCTTATCTGAGAGGAAAAGAAATTGCTCAGGAATTTGGTTTTCCATTAGTAATTCGTCCGTCCTTTACTTTAGGCGGAACAGGAGCAGCTATTGTTTATAAAAAAGAAGATTTTAACGAACTTTTGACTCGTGGGTTAGAAGCATCTCCTATTCACGAAGTCTTGATTGATAAAGCTTTGATGGGTTGGAAAGAATACGAATTGGAGCTTTTGAGAGATAAAAATGACAATGTTGTTATTATTTGTTCGATCGAAAATATGGATCCAATGGGAATTCACACCGGAGATTCCATCACTGTTGCGCCAGCAATGACTTTGTCTGACACGACTTTTCAAAGAATGCGTGACTATGCAATATTGATGATGCGTAGCATCGGAAATTTTGCTGGAGGTTGTAACGTGCAGTTTGCCGTTTCGCCAGATGATAAAGAAGACATCGTAGCGATTGAAATTAATCCTCGTGTGTCTCGTTCCTCTGCTTTGGCATCAAAAGCAACGGGTTATCCAATTGCAAAAATTGCTTCCAAACTAGCTTTGGGGTACAACTTAGATGAACTGCAAAATCAAATTACCAAATCGACTTCGGCTTTATTCGAACCAACTTTGGATTATGTGATTGTAAAAATTCCTCGTTGGAACTTTGATAAATTCGAAGGAGCTGACCGAACTTTAGGGCTTCAAATGAAATCCGTTGGTGAAGTAATGGGAATTGGACGTTCGTTCCAAGAAGCATTACACAAAGCGACTCAATCTTTGGAAATTAAAAGAAATGGTTTGGGTGCTGACGGAAAAGGATACACGAACTACGAACAGATTATCGAGAAACTGACTTTTGCGAGTTGGGATCGTGTTTTTGTGATTTACGATGCTATCGCGCTGGGAATTCCATTGAGTCGTATTCATGAAATCACTAAAATTGATATGTGGTTCTTAAAACAATATGAAGAGCTTTATACGTTAGAAAAAGAAATTTCAAATTATAAAGTTGATTCTTTGCCAAGAGAATTGTTATTGGAAGCGAAACAAAAAGGTTTTGCCGACAGACAAATCGCGCACATGGTAGGTTGTTTAGAAAGCCAAGTGCATACGTTGCGAACTACAATGAACATCAATCGTGTGTTTAAATTAGTAGATACTTGTGCGGCGGAGTTCAAAGCAAAAACGCCTTATTACTATTCAACTTTTGAAGCCGAAATAGAAAAAGCGGACGGTACTCGTTACGTGGACAACGAAAGTACTGTTACTGATAAAAAGAAAATAATTGTTCTTGGGTCTGGCCCAAATAGAATTGGACAAGGAATCGAATTTGATTACTCTTGCGTTCACGGTGTGCTTGCTGCCAAAGAATGTGGCTATGAAACCATCATGATTAACTGTAATCCGGAAACGGTTTCGACTGATTTTGATACAGCCGATAAATTGTATTTTGAACCCGTTTTCTGGGAACATATCTACGATATTATCCAACATGAAAAACCAGAAGGCGTAATCGTTCAATTAGGTGGTCAAACGGCTTTGAAATTGGCCGAAAAACTATCTAAATACGGTATTAAAATAATAGGAACGAGCTTTGATGCTTTGGATTTAGCCGAAGACAGAGGACGTTTCTCAGAATTGTTAACCGATTTAAAAATTCCTTTTCCACAATTTGGAATTGCAGAAACTGCTGACGAAGCTTCTGCTCTAGCAGATGTTTTGGACTTTCCATTATTGATTCGTCCCTCGTATGTGTTGGGTGGTCAGGGAATGAAAATTGTAATCAACAAACAAGAATTAGAAGAGCACGTTATCAATTTATTGAAAACGATTCCAGGAAATAAATTGCTTTTAGACCATTATTTGGATGGCGCAATAGAAGCAGAGGCTGATGCAATTTGCGATGGCGAAAATGTGTACATCATAGGAATTATGGAGCACATTGAACCTTGCGGAGTACACTCTGGTGATAGTAACGCCACTTTGCCGCCGTTTAACTTAGGTGAATTTGTAATGCAACAAATAAAAGACCATACCAAAAATATTGCATTGGCTTTGAGAACCGTTGGTTTAATCAACATTCAGTTTGCGATAAAAGATGATATCGTTTACATCATTGAAGCGAATCCTAGAGCGTCTCGTACGGTTCCATTTATTGCAAAAGCATATGGAGAACCTTATGTGAACTATGCGACTAAAGTAATGTTAGGGCATAATAAAGTAACCGACTTTACTTTCAACCCACAGTTGAAAGGATATGCTATCAAGCAACCGGTTTTCTCTTTCAGTAAATTCCATAATGTGAACAAAGCATTAGGACCAGAAATGAAATCAACAGGAGAAAGCATCTTGTTTATTGATGACTTGAAAGACGATCAGTTTTACGAATTGTACTCTAGAAGAAAAATGTATTTGAGTAAATAAAAACTTGAATTTTGTTATATGTAAAAAGCCCCGTTTGGGGCTTTTTTTGTGGAATTTGCTGAAAGGTAAAATAGTGCAGATGCTTTTATTGTGCCACGCAACCAAGTCTAGCTTTGGACAGCTTTTTCTTTAAAAGCTTTTTCGTAAATTTTGCGCACTTGTTTCATAGATTAAAATTAAGATTATTTCTTAACTTTCTATGATGGCTAAGTTAGCATGTTCACTTTAAAATTTTCCTTATTTCGATACTATATATTTTCTTAAATCAGAGGTTAGAATATCATTTAATTCCTTTTTATTACTGGCTGCACTTTCAATAAAAGCAAATCCAAATACAGGATAATTATTTATATCTAATTCTCTAATTAATACTGGTTTTTCAAAATCTTTAGCAAGATCTGAATAGTTAAATCTTAAAATATCCGAAGGGATTATTCCTGAATTATTATCCAAAACAATGACACTAAATATTTTATTCTCTTTGCCTTTAAATATAGAATCCCAGTCTGGTTTTTTATTTTCACAAAAGCATTTGTATTCATTAAATCCTAAAGTTACTCCTAGAAGGTCGGCCGTGGTGCAAAATCCACCAAAGCGTAAAGGGTTTACTTCGATGGGGATTATTTTCCCATTTTCATCTATGCGGACTTCTGCATGAGCCGGAAAATTTTTTAAATGTAACTCTTTACCAATTTTACTTAAAAAATATTCAAGATCAATTTTATACTTTTCAATGATTGCTTTGGATGTTGAATAAACCCGATCACTTGTGTCTGTTCCGGATGAAAAGAGGTGGTGTAAAACGTTTAACAAAACAGCATCTCCATTATTGTCGTAATAATAATCGATTGCATATTCTTCTCCACGAATAAATTCTTCAATAATAAAAGTACTTGTGTTTAATACATTTTCAGGAAATATACTTTTAAGTTTATCCGGTTGTAACTCACTTTTAGCTTTTATCCAGTCTTTCTCATTTTCTACTATATGAACTCCTATGCTAAAGAAACCAACAGCAGGTTTAATTACAAAAGGGAATCGAATTTCATCATCGGACAATCGTTGAATTTCTTCAATACTTATTTGCTTGAAATAAAAGTCGGGAAACAACTCTTTTATAAGTTCTCTAAACTTTACTTTATTTTTTAAAACATGTAATTGACTTGATAATTCACTTTCTCCATAGTATTGATCAATCCAAGCTAATGCGTTCTCTGAATTGCTATAGACGGAAATCTCTGGATTTTTTTTTAGTAAAGCGAGTGCTTCCTCTTCGGCTATCCATGCCAAAGAATCATCTTTTATCAATTCTTTGGCTACTTTGGTTGCGATTATTTTATAATTATTATCTTTTATTGTTTTGATAAGAAAATCGGAAACAAATGGCTTGTCAATTAAGAACATAATAGTTAGTTATTTTTTACTTTTTTATTTCAATAGTTAAAGCAGGACGTTTGGCACTTTCAGCAATTCTCCATCCGGTTTCATAGATCCACTTTGTCATCTTAGTAAGTTTTACATAGTCAATTTTATCTGGGCTATCGAAGGGCGTATGGTAGTCAGGGTGCAATAAGGTGGTAAAAAATATTGCTGGAACATTAGCTTGAGCATAGGGAAGATGATCGCTTCGGAAGTACCAATTCTCTGGGTGATCTGCAGCATCCCAAGAAGTATCTACTTTGAAGTTGGCAATACTTTTATTAGCTGCTAAAGTGATAGCTACAAGGTCAGAAGAATTAAGATGAGGTTCTGTTACGCCTAATAGCGCCGCAGAATCAGATGCATTGCGTCCTATCATATCGCCATTTAAAACAGCAACTATGGAGGGCAGTTTAACGGTGGGATGGCTAACAAAATAGCGAGAACCCAATAAACCTCTTTCCTCAGATCCGTGCCACACAAATAAAGCCGATCGCTTAGCGGGTTGTGTACTCCACGCATTCCCTATTGCAAGCATCGCTACCGTTACTGATGCATTATCATCAGCACCGTTCCAGATAGGATCACCGTTAACAGCAGGTCCTACTCCGTCATGGTCCTGGTGACCGCTGAATAAAACATATTCCTCTTTCAGTTTAGGATCAGTTCCATCAACCTTTGCAACAACATTAATAGAAGGATAGTCAAAATTCTCTACCTTCAAATTAGTTTTTAAATAAGCGCCTTGTTTAGAAAATATATTTTTTAACTGTTTACTTGCCAATATAATTGGTACCGTAGCTGCAGTAGAGGATTCGGCACCTTCAATTCCATAACTTCCTTCTTGATAATGAAATCCCGTAAACGAAATAAGTGATTCTACAGTATCATCAGCAACAAAAATGATAGCAGTAACACCGCGGCTGAGGAGTTCTTTTCCCTGCTGATTCATGGCAGAAGCGGTATAACGATATTGCCAGAGGCTCACCCAGTCTTGAATAACGGGGGTTGGAGGCATAATATTCATAGCTACAATTTTGCCTTTCAGATCGACAGTATTATCCGGTATTTTGTCTAACCAAACTACGGAGCCTTCTAGGGTAGTGTCAACCAAATTAGTTGGCCAAATCTCTTTCCAAAGATCAAGTGCTTTACCATTTACATTAACAGTACTACTATTGGCCATACGGCTGCGTTTCAGATTAAAGAATTGGAAGTAGGTTCCATCTTCGCCTGCAGGTTTAAGGCCAGCTTCACGGGCCTTTTGAGCCACCCAAACAGAAGCTCGCATTTCGCCAAGTTCTCCTCCTCTTCGTCCCTTAAAGGCGTCACCCGCCAGTTCATATAAATCATCTTTTAGATCTTGCTGCTTAATTTTATCTAATTGTGGTGCTGTGCTTTGCGCAAAAAGTGAAGTGGAAATAAATAATATTAAAAGAAGAATTTGTTTGGATTTCATAAGGTTTATTTTTAAAAATTGAAAAGTTTAAAATCGTAAAGGATCTATAAGTATTGGCAGCCGGTCTGTAATCACTATTGAATAGACAAGCCTTTCCAAATGTATAGATAATGTTTTATTACAAATCATCAAAATGACTTTTTATTTGCTGAATGCTTTTGGTACTTCATTGGCTGTGAGTTTTTCTACTATTGCGCTCTAATAATTCCCGAATATAACGTAAATCCGTTTCGTTTACTAAGAAATGTGTCGCATAACGATTCTATTTGGGACTTTATTTTGTATCCTGGTTTCTTAACCGTTTATTAGGAGCATTAAGGTCGTCGCTCATATCTAAACCTTCTCTTGTTAGTAATAAATTTAATTCAGGATTCATTTGTTTGATTTCATGTTTCGATTACGCAAAACAGCAAGAGTTTTATTGTTGGTGTTATAGACGCAACGAAATCTAGCTTTTGGCAGTAGTCGGTTTATATAATGCTACATAAATATTCCTCAGCTGTCATAATTGGAATTGTAGAATGCTTAAAGTATTTTCCGTTTCTAGTTATAATTATTGAGCAGTTAGATTGTAAAGCAGTAAAATATTGGACAGCATCTGGAAAATTTTTAAAACTCGAATTTAACGCTTTGTCTATTGTTCTGGGCACAGTTTACAAAACTGCGCTAACGATTGTGTGATATAAGCGGTATCGGGGTTGCGCAAATAATTTAAGCGATTTTTAATACAAAAAATGTAAGCAATCAAAAAGAAGGTTGTTAAAGAGTTTGACTTCCAGCTGCTTTGAGATGGTGGGAAATTCGTAACCTTTCAATTTTCGGCTTTGCAGAAGAGTTGATGCGAAACGGTAATTCCAATAAATCACACACTAGGTCAAAACCGCTGTTGGTGACTGGTTTTTTTATTTAGGTTGGTTTTTAAGTAAATTAAAAGCTACAAAGTATAATCCCAATAACACAAAAGGAATACTCAATATTTGCCCCATATTTAAACTCATTCCTTTTTCAAATTCTACTTGATTTATTTTTAGAAATTCTATTAAAATTCTCATTACAAATATTAAAGTTATTGTTAAACCAAACAAAAAACCATTTCCTAACTTTATGTTTTTAGTGTTGTAAATAGTGAAAACGATAATAAAAATCATTAAATATGAAATTGCTTCATAAAGTTGAGCTGGATGCCTTGGTATATTGTCAACACGTTTAAAAATAAATGCCCATGGCATTGAAGTCGGATTGCCAATCATTTCAGAGTTCATTAAATTTGCAAGTCTTATAAATGTTGCTCCAAGTGGCGCAACAATTGCAATCAAGTCCAGTGTTTTAAGATAGCTTATTTCATATTTTTTTGAATATAGATAGAGTGAAATAATTAATCCAACTGTACCTCCGTGACTTGCTAAACCTGCAAAGCCAATAAATTTGTATTCTCCGTTTAGAGTTTTCTTAATAGGTAAAATAATTTCTAATAAATTTTTTGAATAATAATCAAAGTCGTAAAATAAACAATGTCCTAATCTCGCTCCGACAAAAATTCCAATTATTCCATAAACAAACAATGCTTCGTATGCACTATCTTTTAAGTTTTCTCTTTTAAAAATTCTTTTTAGAATGAACATACATAAAACCAAACCACAAGCAAATAAAAGTCCGTAATATTTTAATGGAAAACCGTAAATGTTTATTATTTCAGAGTCAAAATCCCAATTTATGTACAATGCAATCATATTTTTTTATTAATTTCTATTTTTTGCGATATTTTGGTAAACTTGCCACCAAATAGCATATAGTAATGACGACATCAGACTTATCATCCCTAAATTGGGTGGCTTTGTCGGATAAACGTCAGATTTTATTTATTTTCAAATGTAAACAAATTTCTAACTCCCTTATTTTTATGTAATATTTTTTTTAAAAAAAATAGATTTAAAAAAGTCCCATTACCGGGACTTTTAAATATGAAAACTTATAATTATTATTTCTTCAATTTCTCCTTAAAAAAATCAATTGTTCTTATCCGAGATAAAGTTGCGGCTTTTTCATGGTATCTGGGTTTATATATTGAAAAAGCCCCGTGTAGGGCTTTTTTTATAAGATTGTATTTAGTGTTAGTAGATTATCATTATAGATTAAAGTCGGAGACATTTGCCCAGAGTAAACCAAGTAGCACTTCGGAGAGCGAGGGTCAAAGTCGGAGGCATTTGCCCAGCTTAATTCCAATAACACTTCGGAGAGCGGGTAGCATTAATTATGTAGTTTTTGATTGTAAGAGTGAATTTGTTATTATGTAATAAGTGCTAATATTTAAAAATCTATTTACCAAATATGAAACAGTAATTTGTCACTAGTCTTTAAGCATAAAAATGTGCATTTATTACTGAGGTTTTCGATAGTTTTCGGAAATAGGTTAGTGATGGGGCTACTTATTTTAAGACGGGATAATTTCAATAAATAAAGCCAGTACATCTGCACTGGCTTTATTTAAATACTTTTTTTTTACTTAATTGGTAATTGTTATAATACCTGTCATTGAGGAATGAAACTCACAGATGTAATATAATGTGTTTGGTGCATCACTGGGTACAGTAAAAGATATGACACCACTCGAAGCACCATTATTAGTAACGCCGTTGTTGTAAGCGCTTGCACTGCCGGTCGTTTGAACGGTCTTTATTAAGAAAGGATGTCCTGGTGTATTCATAGTAAAACTATACGTTTTACCTCTTTGCAAAGTCAAATTTGGATTACTTCCATTCGTCAAATTCCCACCATTAAATACGTAAGATGAAGAACCTGAATTGGTTATGTTGTAATTTACAATATTCGAATTTACTGCATTAGCTCCAATGTTGCCCTGAGCGATTATGGTTGCTAGATTACTAGCGCTTTGATGAACATTAATGTATCCATTAAAATTTAGAAGCTCCTCATAGGTAATGGTGGTTCCATTATTGAGTTTACTCACGCTGGTCTCACTCTTTCCAGTAGCACCGATGATCGATGTCAGGTCGATAGCTATAGCTCCTCCCTGAGCCGCAGTATTTAGATGGATGTGTGCGGGAGAACTAACTCCAGCAGTTGTGCCAGTCAAGGAAATACTTACTAAAGTTTCACCACTCACCCTTTTTGTAAATTTTGCTGTGCCGCTTATGGCGTTATTTGAAACAGCATTTAGCGTGTAGGTTTTACTGGTATTAGTAAGTTCGTTCTTACCAATATCACCTTGTGCGATTAATGTTGATAAAGCGGTAGCACTTTCATGAACATTTATATATCCATTAAAATTCAAGAGCTCATCATAAGTTATGGCAACTCCAGTATTGAGTTTGTTTACACTAGTATCACTTTTTCCAGTCGATCCAATTACTGATGTTAGATCTACTACTACACCGCCCGTTTGAGCGACAGTATTAACGTGAATATGTGCAATAGAACTAACTCCTGGAGTTGTTCCCGTTAGCGCAATACTTACCAAAGCTTTACCGCTTACTCTTTTGGTAAATTTCGCTGTACCACTTATGGAACTATTAGAAACGGCACTTAGGGTATACGTTTTGCTGGTACTTGTGAGTTCATTAATACCAATGTCGCCTTGCGCTATCAATGTTGCAAGATCGGTACCGCTGAGGTGGGTATTAACATAACCATCTAAAGTAATTAACTGCTCGTAAGTGACGGGCGAGCCATTATTCAAAGCTGTAACAACCGTTTCACTTTTACCAGTACTTCCAGTAACAGAAGTTAGGTCGAGTAAAATGGCTCCACCTTCTGCTGCTGTGCCAGCATGGATGTGTGCAGGATGACTTCCACCAGCATTTGTGCCGCTTAATTGAACAGTAATAAGCGTAGCATTATCATTTCTTTTCGAAAACGTAACGGTTCCGCTGATAGCAGGGTTTGATTTAGTGTACAAGTTGAATTGTTTAGATTCCCCAGTGAGTTGTGGTGAAGTGTCGTCATCACTACATCCAATAAAAAAAGTTGTGCTAACTACTAGAAAACACAATAAGGAAAATAATTTGCTAAAATTTTTCATAGTCTTTTTGTTTAGTTTTTTTATGTAAAGATTAAACAAAAATAATTATAATTGTTTCTTAATATTTGTAAATTTGTGATTTATTTAACATAATAATGATCAGTCATGATTTAATTAGCTGAATTTGGAATGGCTTCCAAATTAGAATTTGGTGCTTGTTCAAAACTTCAAAAAAGGTATCGTTTTTAATTCTTCTGGAACTAACGTCCAGAAACATTAAATTCGGCCTGTTGTACCTTCGACTTGCCTCGAAGAGATTCGCGGGGCTTTTTGGAGTTATAATCCTGTTCCATGATTCTGCCGTTTCGCTGAACCGGTCTATGTACCTAAAGAGGAACTCATTTTAGACCCACTGCTGTAACGGCCTAAGAAACGTTTTATGCAGTCGTTTTGGGTGGGATTCCCCAAATGGATATAAAAGAAACCGATCCGATGCACCTCGCTTTAGCCTCTGGTTATTTTAGCAATGAACTCAGGCCCTTTGCCCATCTTTATCTTCATGGACTTTGCCCGCTTGTTAAAAGATAGTTCAATTTACGTAATGTTTTCTTCGCAAATAATTAAAATTAATTCCAAAAAAAGCCCCGATCAAGGGACTTTAAAAAATAAAACTATTTCTTCAATTTCTCCTTGAAAAAATCTATCGTTCTTGTCCACGATAAAGTCGCGGCTTTTTCATCGTATCTGGGAGTCGTATTGTTATGAAAACCATGATTCACACCTTCATAGAAGTAAGCGACATGTTCTACTTTGTTTTTTTTAAGGATCGCTTCGTAAGCGGGCCAACCTTCATTTACCCGGGTGTCTAAACCGGCATAGTGTACCATGATTGGCGTTTTTATTTTTTCAGCTTCTGCTGCAGTGGGCTGTCCACCGTAATACGGAACTGCGGCACATAATTTTGGTATTTTGACCGCCATCATATTGGCAATCCAGCCGCCAAAACAAAATCCTACCACACCTATATGGCCATTACAATCTTTGTGCGATTTTAGGTATTTGTAAGCTGCAATGAAATCTTCGAGCATTTCTTCACGGGTCCGTTTTTTTTGTAATTCCCTTCCTGCATCATCATTTCCGGGATAACCGCCCAAAGGAGATAATGCATCCGGTGCTAAAGTGATGAAGCCTTCCATGGCGGCTCTTCGTCCTACATCTTCAATATACGGATTCAGTCCGCGGTTTTCATGTACGACAATGATTCCCGGTAGTTTCTTTTTGGTTGCGGTAGGTTGCGATAAAAGTCCTTTGATCGTTCCGCCGCCTTTAGGAGAATCGTAAGTTATAAATTCTGATTGTAGTCTTGGATCGTCTGGCTTGATTAAGATAGAATCCACGTAATTGGGCGTCATAAAACTCAGAAGTGACGGAAGCGTGAGTGTTCCTACCGCAAAAAGGGAGAGTTTCTCGACAAATTGTCTTCTTTCAATTTTATTGTGGGCATAGTCGTCATATAAGTCAAATATTTCCTGACTGATATCTTTTTTGGTTATTTCTTTCATAGCATTTTTTTTGATTCAACTAAATTAGGAAAAAAAGTGATTGTTTTACAGGACAGTAATTTCATTTTTTAGAGCAATCAGTTACAACAAGGCAAAATGGAATTCTAATTGCTTTTTGGTATATTTTTTTATAACCACAAAGAGAGGTCGCAAGATTGGCGTTTTGGTAATACAATAAATGCATGTTTTAAGGACGCTGATAATTTGGATTTACGCAAATTTTATAGTTTATTTTTCAAAAAAACAACCAGCAATTCCTGTACTTAACCGGCTTCTTCAAAAGGATGGTTGGCATTGGAAACTACAGTTAATTGTTTTATTGATTTCAGTTTTTTTAAGCCATTTTGTTCATCATGATTACCGTAGTGTCAAGACTTCCTACAATAAATGTAGTGGGAGCAGTGAAGAGCGGCAATTCGGTTATGACTAAATCCAAACGCCCGCCATCGGAAACCAGAGCTTTAATTTTTTCGTTGGAATGTGTTGTTGTGCGCAATGCAGATGTGGCTTTTGTACGTGCCCCAAAAAAACGATGGTAAGTTTGCTGGTTTTGTCTTATTGCAGTATCGATTGTGTCGTTTCAATGAAAGAGTCATTCAGAAAATCAATATGAAAGTGATTTTTGTGCATTTCATTTTCTTCTTCGTTGAGTAAATCAAAAAGGACACTGCCCATGTTTTATTGCTAAATAAGTTCTGCTACCATTCTATTTCGGGGGTTGGGTACGTTGCTGCCTCTTTCGTAAGGGAACAAATCGATTCCGGTCGCGATTTCCGGTCGTATCAAATCTCCTTTTTATGTCACTTTCGTTAAAGGAATATCCAAATCTAATTTTTCCATGATTTCTAATTTTAATTATGTTACAAACTGTAAGATCGCCTTACTCAGTTGTTGTACCTAAGCGTAGCATTTGAATTACTTCTTCATCTTCCACCTGGTTAAACTCTTCATAAAAACTACCAACTCCCCTAAAATATTTAGAAGCAGTCAAATAAATTAACTCATCAGCATTTTTTTCAAATAATGGTACTGTATCATAGGGTATTACTGGAACAGCTACGATTATTTTTGAAGGATTTTTTTTTCGCAACATAGTGATACAGGAGAGCAGCGTATTTCCTGTCGCAATGCCATCATCTACTAAAATCACGTTTTTATTTTCGAGATCAAGCGGTTTTCTGTTGCCCATATATCGTCCATATTTTTCATCCAATTGTTGTCGGAGTCTAATAATTTCATCGTCGATAAACTTTTTAGGGATGTCTGAATGCTCATCAAGAATCATGGAGTCCATGGAAACAGCCCCAATCGCAAATTCTTTATTAGAAGGATGACCAATTTTTTTTGCGAGTACAATATCCAGAGGAAGATGTAAGGTTTTTGAAATTACGATTCCCACAGGAACGCCACCTCTGGGAACGGCAAGAATTACGCTATTTGTATCTTGGTATTTTTTTAATTTTTCAGAAAGCAATAATCCAGCCTCAATTCTATCTTTTAGTAGCTCGTTATTCATTCTATTTAGTTTTTAATAATTATTGTAAATAATAAATATAAAGGTACTGATTTTCAAGTAGTTTTATATTTTATGCCATTTTTTTTGTATTTAATAGTTGAATCTCGAATGGAAATTTTCTCGATTAGTTTGGGTTTTACATGAATTTTAATTTAACTGGAAAAAGCATCTTTTTTTGAACGGGATTTTAACTAAATTTACTAGCAAATAATTATTAAAAAAAAATCTTCCCTTGAATACAATAAATGCCAAATCAAAAGCTGATAAGAATACAGGTTTTGGAACTAACGCCAATAATTATGGCGGACGTTTCGTTAATAAAAATGGGACGGCTAATGTAGAAAAACAGGGAATGCATTTTTTGCATCGCATCAGTTGGTATCACACTATGATTGATATGCAAGGGTGGAAATTTATACTGATCATTCTCTCGTTTTACGTGGCTATCAATTTTGTATTTGCTTCTGTTTATTACGGAATTGGAATCGAACATCTGAATGGGATTTCAACTACAGATAATGAATGGGTCAAATTTGGACAGGCTTATTTTTTCAGTGCGCAAACCTTTACCACAGTGGGTTACGGGCATATAAGTCCTAGCGGTTTTTTAGCCAGTGCGCTTTCTGCTGCCGAAGCGCTGATAGGGTTATTGAGTTTTGCCATTGCTACGGGTTTATTTTTTGGCCGATTTAGTAAGCCTACCGCTTTTTTGAAGTTTTCCCATAACGCTGTAATTGCACCATATGGAGAAATTACCGGTTTGATGATTAGAACCACACCATTTAAAAATACAAATTTCACGGATGCTGAAGCCAAAATAACTCTTGGGATGAGCGTGGAGGAAAACGGGAGAAGGACCAATAAATTCTACGCGCTGGAATTAGAATTGGACAAGATAAATGCATTGACTTTAAGTTGGACCTTAGTACATCCAATTACAGAAGACAGTCCGCTTTATAAATTCACGGCAGCTGATTTTAAAACAACCAATGGTGAGATACTCGTCTTTATAAAAACCTTTGACGATATGTTTAGTAATACTGTTGCCGCTCGCACCTCGTATACTTTTGACGAGGTTATTTACGGTGCCCAATTTGAACCGATGTACACCAGAAGTGCCGACAATTCAAGAACAATTCTTAATTTGGATAAGTTAAATGTTTACAACAACGTTGATTTATAGTATTACGCATAGTTTTTATTTATTTTGAGCAGAATGTTAAATTAATATTTTACATTTGTTTAATAAATTTAGACAAAAGATGAACAATATAAAAAGTGTGTTTAGTATAAAAGATCTTGAAAACCTTTCAGGGATCAAAGCGCATACGATACGAATTTGGGAGAAAAGGTATGATATCCTTCAGCCGATGCGTACTGATACAAATATCCGATTATATGATTTGGTGAGTTTGCAAAAACTATTAAACATCACATTATTACATGATTATGGTTATAAAATTTCAAAAATAGCGACTTATCCACAAGAAAAAATACCGTCTTTAGTACGCGAAATAATATCGAGTAAAACAGCCAAAAGTCACGCTATTAGTGAGTTCAAAATGGCAATGATGAACTTTGACCAAGAGCTATTTTTTAATACCTATAATTGGTTGATTGCGGAAAAATCATTCAAAGAAATTTTTCATCAAGTTTTCATTCCTTTAATGAATGAACTTGGATTGTTGTGGCAGTCTGATACTATAACGCCTGCTCACGAACATTTTATCAGCTATTTAATTAAACAAAAACTTTTAATCAATACTGAAAAGCTTCAGATTTTAAAACAAACCAAACTCGATAAAGTTTTCGTTTTGTCACTTCCTATGAATGAAATCCACGAATTAGGATTAATGTATCTTAATTATGAAATTCTGTTGAATGGCTACAAGACGATATATTTAGGGGAAAGTATGCCGATTGAAAATCTGAAAGATTTGAAAAAGCATTTTAATTCCATTGTTTTTGTATCGTACCTTACGGTGCAACCCGAAAAAGATATTATCGACAGTTACATTCAAAAAATGTCTGATGAGTTGTTGGATGATACCACTGAATTATGGTATATTGGACGAATGGTTGAGTTTATTAAAAAAGAAGAAGTTTCGGAGCGAATTACAATTTTTAATTCAATTACGGAATTAGTCGACTGGATTTAACTGTTCTTGTTTAAACAATTCGTATATTTGCTAAACAAATGAAGAAAATAAAAAAGATTACGATTATAGGTTCTGGGTTCTCTGCATTAGCAGCTTCGGCGTATTTAGCACAGAGCGGCCACGATGTCACAATATATGAAAAAAATGATGCTGTAGGCGGACGAGCACGACAACTAAAGAGAGAAGGATTTACTTTTGACATGGGGCCAAGTTGGTATTGGATGCCAGACGTTTTCGAACGTTTCTTTGCTGATTTTGGAAAAAAAACCACGGATTATTATGAACTCATAAAATTGTCTCCTGCCTACCGAGTGTATTACGGAATTGATGATTTTATAACAATAGCAGACAATTTAGCGGATATTACACTTGCTTTTGAGGCTATCGAAAAAGGCAGCGGCAAATTACTGAATGACTTTATGGCTGAGGCTAAAAGCAATTATGATATCGCCATCAAAGATTTAGTGTACCGTCCGGGCGTTTCAGCACTCGAATTAATAACTTTGGAAACAGCCATGAAAGTGGGACAATTTCTCAGCACTGTTAGTAAAGATGTTCGTAAAAAATTTAAGAATGAAAGGCTGATTCAAATTCTGGAATTTCCAGTATTGTTTCTGGGAGCCAAACCTTCGGATACGCCGTCGTTTTACAGTTTTATGAATTACGCCGACTTTGGTTTGGGAACTTGGCACCCCAAAACAGGAATGTTTGATGTGGTGCGAGGCATGGAAAATTTAGCGTTAGAATTGGGAGTGAAATTTCAAACCAATTCCAACATCGAAAAAATTATCGTCGAAAATAAAACAGCAGTAGCCATTCAGGTCAATGGTGAAATCATTGCTTCCGATTTGATTTTGAGCGGTGCAGATTACCATCACACCGAAACCTTATTGAATCAGGAACACAGAGCGTATTCTGAGAAATATTGGGACAGCAGAGTTTTCGCACCTTCATCGTTATTGTTTTATGTAGGTTTCAACAAAAAAATTGAAAACATTTCGCATCATGCATTGTTTTTTGATGTTGATTTTTACCAACACGCCAAAGATATTTATGATGAACCGCAGTGGCCAAAAGAACCGTTGTTTTATGCAAATTTTCCTTCGGTGACCGATAAAACTGCCGCTCCGGAAGGAATGGAATCTGGCTTTTTTCTGGTACCTTTAGCTCCGGGAATCAATGATACTGAGTCGTTGAGAGAAGAATATTTTGAAAAAATAATGGATCGTTTTGAAACTTTAACACAACAAAGTGTAAAAAATAATATTATTTTTAAACAATCATTCTGTAAAAATGATTTTGTGTCAGAATACAATTCTTACAAAGGAAATGCTTACGGAATGGCGAACACTTTGATGCAAACAGCATTTTTGAGACCAAAGTTAAAGAGCAAAAAGGTTAAGAATTTATATTTTACCGGTCAATTGACCGTGCCGGGACCAGGCGTTCCACCAGCACTAATTTCTGGAAAATTAGTATCGGAATTAATTAATAAGCAATTTTCAGAACAATAGTATGAAGGAATTATTTGATGATGTATCTTTTAAATGTAGCAAGTTAGTTACTAAAAATTACAGTACCTCTTTCTCTTTGGCGGTGTATATGCTGTCGCCAAGTATAAGGGATGCCATTTATAGCATTTATGGTTTTGTTCGTTTTGCGGATGAAATCGTGGATACCTTCCATGGTTATGATAAAGAAAGTTTAATCACTGAGTTTGAAGATGAGTATTACAAAGCCTTTGAAAGAGGAATAAGTCTAAATCCAATATTAAACTCTTTCCAGCACACGGTTAAACAGTATAATATAACGGACGACCTTATTCAGGCTTTTCTAAAAAGTATGAAATTAGATTTGATAAAATCAGATTATCACAGTAAATTAGAGTATGACGCCTACATTTACGGTTCTGCGGATGTCGTTGGTTTAATGTGTCTAAAGGTTTTTGTGGCCGGGGATAATAAACGATATGAGCAACTGAAAGGTGAAGCGATGCGGTTAGGTTCTGCGTTCCAGAAAGTAAATTTCCTGCGAGATTTAAAGGACGATAATTTGGTTTTGAACCGCAATTATTTTCCCGGAGTTGACTTGAATTCTTTTGATGAAAATGCGAAAACGGCTATCATCAATGAAATCGAAGAAGATTTCAGAGTGGCTTACGAAGGAATTATAAAACTTCCTATTGAAGCTAAGTTTGGCGTGTATACAGCGTTTGTGTACTACAAAAAACTATTAAAAAAGTTAGAAAACACGCCTTGTCACGAAATAGGAAGTGCAAGAATCCGAGTTTCTAACTACACCAAAGCCGGTTTGCTGGCAAAATCTTTTGTGTCTTATAAATTAAAGTTAGTTTAAATGACAACTTATTTTAAAAAATTGTTACACTTAAATACATAACAAAATGATATTTTTCTTGATTTTTCTAGGTACTTTTTTAATAATGGAATGCGTAACCTGGTGCACCCATAAATATGTAATGCACGGATCAATGTGGTACTTCCATGCGGATCATCATGAACCTAAATACGCGAATGTTTTTGAACGGAATGATATCTTTTTTGTAATTTTTGCTGTTCCAAGTATCGTACTGTTTTATTATGGTGTCGAAGGAGGTTTGAACTATAAATTCTTCATCGGACTGGGAATTATGTTTTACGGTCTGTGTTATTTCATGATCCATGATGTCTTAATCCATCAACGGTTTAAGTGGTTCAAACACACCAACAACAAGTATTTAATCGGTTTGCGAAAAGCCCATAAAATACATCACAAACATTTGGGCAAAGAGTACGGAGAATGTTTCGGAATGCTTTTCGTACCTTTCAAATACTACAAAATTTAAAGAGTAATTGGGGCGTGACCTCACTTTCACTAGCGTTACAGTTGGGTCGGGCTATCCGTTCCCGCTTTTTTATAGCCATCCTGTCAGGGTTTTGAACCCTGACAGGGTAGTCATAAAAAGAGCTCCACTTTTATCCCTCACGCGAACTCAGTGTTCCATTAAGGTATTTATCTTTAAAACACAACCATGAAAATATACAAACAAGAAACCGTTCAGCACGTTAATGCAACTGTCGAAGAATGCTGGGCTTTTTTTTCGAATCCAAAAAATCTTCAGAAGATCACACCAGAAGGAATGGGTTTTCAAATCACGGATTACGATCATAAATCCATGTATCCAGGGCAAATTATTCAATATAAAGTAACACCACTTTTTGGAGTCACTTTGTCTTGGATGACTTTAATTACTCAAGTAAAGGAAAATAGTTATTTCATAGACGAACAACGTTTTGGTCCATACAGTTTTTGGCATCATAAGCATTTCTTTGAAGCAACACCAAACGGAACCAAAATGACGGATGTGGTACATTACGGATTACCACTTGGTTTTCTGGGTCGAATCATGAATACGTTGGTCGTAAAAAATAAATTGAAATCCATTTTTGCGTATCGCGTTACTGCAGTGGACAAAATGTTTAATTCAAAGTAATGAGCAAACAACAAGTTTCTATTTTTTGGTTTAGGCGCGATTTGCGTCTGGAAGATAACTTTGGTTTATTTCAAGCCTTACAGTCTAAATATTTGGTAATACCATTATTTATTTTTGATGATTCCATTTTAGACAGTTTACCAAAAAACGATGCCCGAGTAGGATTTATTTACGAATCACTTAGTAAAATAAATGCGCAATTACAGGAAACAGGAAGTTCACTTTTAATCAAAAAAGGAAAAACCTTGGATGTTTGGCAGTCTCTTTTACAAGAATTTGACGTCAAAGAAGTTTTCTTTAACAAAGATTACGAACCTTACGCAATACAACGTGACACGGCAATTCGAGAATTCTTAGAAACAAATGAAATCATTACTTATTCTTATAAAGACCAAGTTATATTTGAAGAAAAAGAAATCACAAAAGCAGATGGACTACCATACACGGTTTACACTCCATTTAAAAACAAATGGTTAGAAAAATACAAATCAATGACTCCGGTTCAGGAATACGACACCGAAGTACATTTTTCTAATTTCCACAAACACAGTTTTGCTTTTCCTACTTTGGAACAAATAGGTTTCGAAGAGAGTTCCTCAAAAGTAAAGCCTCATAACCTAAAATTTATATCAAATTATCAAGAAATAAGAGATTTTCCGGCCTTGGATAAAACCTCTCATTTGTCACCACATTTGCGTTTTGGAACTGTAAGCGTCCGGAAATTAGTCAATTGGGCATTTCATAAAAACGATGTATTTTTGAGTGAGTTGATTTGGAGAGAATTCTTCATGCAAATATTATTTAGTTTTCCAAAAGTAGTTACGCAAAACTTTAAAGCGGCTTATGATGGGATTCAATGGCGCAATGACGAAGCTGACTTTAAACGTTGGTGTACTGGAACAACAGGGTATCCAATGGTTGATGCCGGGATGCGTCAGCTCAATGAAACCGGTTACATGCACAACAGAGTCCGCATGGTAGTAGCGAGTTTCTTGTGCAAACATTTAATGATTCAGTGGCAATGGGGAGAAGCCTATTTTGCGGAGAAATTATTGGATTACGATATGTCTGCCAATGTTGGCAACTGGCAATGGGCAGCCGGAACCGGTTGTGATGCCGCACCTTACTTTCGTGTTTTTAATCCGGAGATACAACAAAAAAAATTCGATGAAAAAGGAATCTACATCCGCAAATGGATTAAAGAATTCGATTTAGGTTATGGAAAACCAATGGTAGAGCACGCAATGGCAAGAGACAGAGCAATTGCAACTTACAAAGCGGGAATTTTAAAGTAAAAGGATTTAACATATAAGTCATTTAAGTTTTAAAACATTATCTAAAAACGTACATGACTTATATGTGTAAAAAAGAAAATTATTTAATTAATTTCTGCAGCATTCCGTTAAAGATAAATCCGTGAAACGGCAAAACAGAATACCAGTATAACTTCCCCCAAATACCTTCAGGTCTGAAAGTTGCGGATTGATATAAAGTATTTCCGATAATTTTGAATTCTAACCAAGCTTCACCCGGAAGTTTCATTTCGGCAAACAAAATTAATTTTCCTTCTTCTTTGTTGGCATACAAAACGCGCCAAAAATCCAAAGCATCTCCGGAATGAATATCATGTCGGTTCGTTCTTCCTCTTCGGGAACCCACACCACCGTATAATTTGTCAATAAATCCTCGTAAATCCCACAACCAATCGCCATAATACCAACCTGTATCACCACCGATAGACCAAATCCTTCTGATGGTAAAATCCCGGTCGATGATTTCCATTTTGCGTCGGTCGATAAAGCAATTCTTTTTTGGAACTTTCAAATATTCCGACATGTTACTGTTAAAACGTCCGCTTATTAAGGAATCTTTCCAGCTTGAAGCTACTTTGTCTTCGTCTACTTTTATCAAAGCACGAGATAATGCTTGTTTGTACGACATTGGGGTTACATGCAATAAATCATTTATTCGGTTATCACTACAAACGACTTCCACTTTCATGCTGCTGACCAGAGCTGACGCGAGCCTGTAAGATGTTGAGGTGACAAAATACAACCAATACGAGGATAATTTTGGCGTCATTACAGGAATTGTAAATATCCATCGCTTTAATTTTTTGGCTTCAGCAAAACCCAAAAGCATTTCTTTATATGTTAAAATATCCGGTCCGCCAATATCAAAACTCTGATTGTATGTTACAGGATTTAATAATGATTTGGATAAAAATTCAAGAACATCAGGAATTGCAATCGGTTGGCACTTAGTATTAAGCCATTTTGGCGTTATCATAATGGGAAGTTTATTCACTAAATCCCGAATGATTTCGAACGACGCGCTTCCAGAACCAACAATAATTCCAGCTCGTAAAGTGGTTGTGGCGAAAGTTCCTGTATTTAAAATTTCTTCGACTTTTTTTCTGGAAGATAAATGTTTCGAAAGCGATTTGTCATTGACAATTCCGCTCAAATAAATAACTTGTTTGGCTGCAGTTTCATTCAGCCGTTGCACGAAATTCAATGCCGATTCACTTTCTAATTCATCAAAATTGGATGCTGATCCCGACATAGAATGAATCAGATAATAAGCTGTATCAATAGCTGCAGGAATAGCGGTCAATGTTTCTTGCTTCAGAAAGTCAACCTCAATTACCGTAACATTTTTTTGAAATTCAACAGGACAATAAAATCTGTTTTTATCTCTCACACAACAAATTAGATCGTGTCCTTGCGCTATCAGCAGTGGTAAAAGTCGCTTCCCTATATAACCTGTTGCGCCTGTTAAGAGAATTTTCATGATTTGTATTTTTTGCTACGTGTTACACGAATTAACTCGCATTTTAAACAAATTAAAAAATCAGTTACAATTTGTTTAATTCGTTTAATCTGTGAGCTATTTTTAGTTAATGAGAAACCTGACCTGTTAATAATTACATTTAACTCAATTTGTTAGAAAGTAAGCTAATGAATTCTTTTCTTGTTTTGTCTTTCTCGAAAGCTCCTGTAAAAGATGATGTTGTTGTAACTGAATTCTGTTTCTGAATACCACGCATTTGCATGCACATGTGTTGCGCTTCAATCACTACTGCTACTCCAAGTGGGTTTAAAGCATCTTGAATACAATTTTTTATTTGGTCCGTCAATCGTTCCTGCACTTGCATTCTTCTGGCAAAAGCATCCACGACTCTTGGGATTTTACTCAATCCCACAATTTTCCCGTTTGGAATATACGCTACGTGTGCTTTTCCAAAAAATGGTAACATGTGGTGTTCGCACATGGAGTACACTTCGATATCTTTTACCACAATCATTTGTTTATGATCTTCGGTAAACATAGCCGATTTTAATATCTCTAATGGATCTAATCCGTAACCATGAGTTAAATATTGCATGGCTTTAGCTACGCGTTCGGGTGTTTTTTCAAGACCTTCGCGAGTAACATCTTCGCCTAAATTTTCAATAATTACTTTGTAGTTATCTGCTAATGCTTGCGTTATTTCAGTATCATATTGTTCGATTTTTTCGTAACTTTTCATTTCTTTTATCATGGTATGCTGTATTTCAATTTTAAGTTTGGCTAATTATTTTATTGGATGTTTTTAAATTTTTTTTTGTAACCATTGCGGAATTACTAAAGATGAAGCGCTTCTCCTTTATTCCTTGATGGTGAAAAAAACGCCATCTGATAGCTTTTAATTTATATTTAAATTTTAAAAGTCACGATTCCATAATCCATTTCGAAAACTTGACCTGAAATAGATTTGGCATTTTCTGAAATTAGAAAATTGGCCATGTTAGCTACTTCTTCCGGTTTTAGATAGCCTTTCATCGGATGGCGCTCTACCATATTTTCCTTCATTCGATCATTTCTCAAAATACCTGCTGCAAGTGTTGTTTCGGTAATCGTGGGAGCAATGGCATTGATGCGTACTACCGATGCCAGTTCTGCTCCCAGCGATTTTACTAATCCTTCCACTCCCGCTTTTGCAGTAGCAATACTGGCATGAAACGGCATTCCTAATTTTGCAGCCACCGTACTGAACAAAACAATCGAAGGATTAGTCCCTTTCCTTAAAATAGGTAAATATTTCTGAATGGTTTTTACAGCACCAATGACATTAATTTCAAAATCGTTTCTAAAATCATCTATGCTCAGGCTTCCAATAGGTTTTAAATTGATAGAACCCGGACAATAAATTAATGTATCTATAGCTTCTATTTCCGGAAGTGTATCTTTTAAAACATCCACGGAAAAATGTTTTAGGTTGGGATGTGTGATAACAGGTGCGTTTCTGCTGATGTTGTAAACCAAGTTTGTCTCTAATTGTTGCAACAAAATAGCACTACCAATTCCTTTACTACCGCCAATGATTACTATATTTTTCATTTTTTATATGTTATTATTTTAACAGATTACTGCTCATTGAACACTAAGCTCTATCGCTTGGAAATCTTGTTATTGTTAATTTGTCTTTGCATCGTACACTTAAACCGACCTTCTCGAAAATCTCTTAACTTTTCATGCTTTGTTTTGCGACCTTGTACTCTTTCACGCCACATTTTAAAACTAGATGGTTTCATTTCGGTACGCATCAAGTCGATCACTTCTTGTTCTTTTAATCCAAATTGCAATAAGATAGCATCAAAAGTAGTTCGGTCTTCCCAAGCCATTTCTATGATTCGGTCTTTGTCTAAATCAGTAAGTTCTTTTTTTATAGTCACGGTATTTTGTTTATTTGATATTGCTATTGATTTCTTAAAATTATTCGCTGTCGCCTATATCAGCCATGGTGTGTAACTTTAGGATGCGGAAACTTTCCTCTTTTACCAATGGATTTTTTTTCATTTTCCATAAAAAATCACTGGCAAATTTTCTCGTTCGTTCCATATTTACAATTGGTTTCGGATAATTGATACCCACTTCAAAGTCATTAAACCTTTGGTCTAAATAGGTCATTTTATAAGGTTCATGTACAAATGCACGTGGTAAATTGCGCAATTCGGGCACCCATTTTTTTATAAATTCACCATCAGGATCGTGTTCGTAACTATTTTTAATTGGATTGTAGATACGTAACATATTGATTCCGGTTTCACCAGCCTGCATTTGCAACTGCGGAAAATGTATTCCAGGCTCGAAATCCAAAAACATTTGTGATAAATGTTGTGTGGCTTCTTGCCAAGGCTGCCATAAATTATGCGTGAAAAAAGAGACTAACATGGCACGCATTCTAAAATTTAAATAACCCGTTTCATTCAAACAGCGCATGCAAGCATCAATTAATGGGAAGCCTGTTTGTCCTGTTTTCCAAGCTTCAATATAATTTTCATTCACTTTCTTTTTTAACGAATGGAAACCTTTATTGACACTTTCAAACTCCATAACTTCTTCCATTTCGAATTTTTGGATGAAATGTGCCTGCCAAGTAAGTCTTGAAACAAATGAATCGATTTGCTTTTTATGGTTAGACGTCAATCTGAAGGTTGCCGATTTTTGCAAAACTTGTCTAGAAGATAAATTTCCCCAAGCTATGTATGGTGATAATCTGCTGCAACTTTTCCGAGCCAATAAAGGTTTCGATATATGGGAACTGTAATTGAGGTAGCGTTCTTCAAAGAAGTTTTGTAAATATTTACCAGCCATGGTGCTGCCTCCCTTTTGGAAAATAGTATCCGGAACAGTTTCTAAATTTGTCTTTTCTAAAACTTTTTCCAGTTCACTAATCGCTTCTGCATCAAGGAAATTTTCTGCTTTGGAATCAAAAATAAATTGCGGTTCATTCATGTATTTTTCCCATTTTGAAACCCAGTTTGTCCTGTTTCTCAACGCCCTGAATATACCGTTATTGGTGTTTTCAACCCAATTGACTTGATTGTTTTTACAAAAACGTTTAAAGGTTTTGTCCCTTTCGTACGTAATTTTCAAACCGGTTTCCTGATGTGAATACACCGTTTCAATTTTGTATGTTTCTTCGAGTATATTAAAAACCTGAAGCACCTCCGAAGACACTGCTAATACTTGCGTGTTTGATTGTTCCAATTGTTTGTTGATGTCAACAAGTGATTGCTTGATGAAATTCCAATGTCTTGAACTGTAATGTGAATCGTTTTCTAAAGATTTTTCGAATACGTAAAGCAACAAAGTGGGTATATCTGTTCTTGTTGCATTAAAAATTGCTTCGTTATCCGCTAAACGAAGGTCTCTCTTAAACCAAACCACATTGATATGTTTCTTGTTTGTATTCATTTACTTTTTAAAATAATTGTTGTTGCAGCCATAATTTTTGGAACTTTGATTGTCCGTCGTAATTTTCGGCTTGTAATTTTATATTAAATTTTCGATCTCTAGGATCGTTGCCTACTCCTGAAACATACATCCAGTTTCCGTAATTGCTGTGAACATCGTAATCAATGAGCATTGCTTCAAAATACGCAGCTCCGATACGCCAGTCTAACAACAGATTCTTTGCAAAATAGGAACCTACATTTTGTCTGCCGCGATTGCTCATCCAGCCTGTTTCCCGCAGTTCAATCATATTGGCATTAACAAACGGCTCATGTGTGGTACCGTTGATCCAATTGTTTATGGCAGATGTATTATTTTTCCAATCGTAATTTTTATCTAAAATTCCTCCAATTTTAAAAATAGAATTGCCATTTTTCAACGAAATGTATTTAAAATAATCCCTCCAAATCAGTTCGAATATCAGCCAGTAAGTCGAATCATTTTTCCCAATTTGTTGTTCATATTTTATAATTTCCCAATAAATAGTTTTCGCCGAAATGGAACCGTTTGCCAACCAAGGAGAAAACTTCGAACTAAAATCAGTTCCAATTAATCCGTTGCGGGTCAATTTATAAACGCTTAATTTTTTGGTTTCCCAAAAATAATTCTGCAAGCGTTTTTGCGCTTCGTCTTCACCGCCAGCAAAAGGGAATGCGGTTCTGGAATCTGTTTCAAAATCAGTAAATCCCAGTATTTCCATTGTAGGAATTGCTGTTGTGTTTGTAATCCAATTTTCTTTAGACAGCGTTTGCACTTTAAATTCAGGTCGGATTTTCGTCGATTTCTCACATTGGTTCCTGAATTGTGTAAAAACATTTGGAATCTTTTGAATATCGAACGGAATCGCATCTGGATGAAACAAGAATTGATTGTAAGTGCTCTTGAAAGATACTGAATCTGGAACTTTAGCTTTAATATTCTCTAAAACTTCCATTTCTTCACTCGTCCATTCCTCTTGAAAATAAACAGCACTAATTTCATTTAAAGCGATAATTTTCGGAATAACATCTTCCGGTTTTTGGTGATAAACCAAAAGCGGAATATTCAATTTTTCCAGATTTTGTTTCAATTCCTTTACAGATTCAATCAGGAATTTTGCGCGAAACTTTTCTGTTTTTTTGAATCCAAAACCTGTCTTTTCAAAATGCCTTGGATCGAAACAATACACTGCAAGCACAGTATTATTTTCACTAATAGCATTCGTCAACGATTCGTTATCGTGAACTCTTAAATCATTTCTAAACCAAACTAACCCTTTTTGTTTCTTTTGCATTTTTCGCTACAATATTTTACTTCGTCCCAAACTTTTTCCCATTTTTTCCGCCAAGTAAATGGTCGGTTACATACCAAACACATTTTTGAAGGAAGATGCTCCTTTTTCACTATTTATATTTTTCAAATTCATTGACAACGATTTTCGCTTTTAAATCAAACATCAAATTATACAACCCAAAAAACGTTCGGTTCATGTAAATAAAATGTTTAGAACCTCGATTGCCGTTCATTTTTCGTAGATTGGTATCTTTTGAAAAACGTTCACCTAAAGCCGCTATGCTTTCAAAAAAAGTCTCATCCGAAAAATCGAATGTTTCTTCTTGAAAAGGTTTTGTAAACAGTGATAACAAATCATAAAATAATTCCGTGAAATAAGCCACTTCTTCTTTCGAATCATCCACACGTAAAATTTCCAATTCAAACAACTTTGCATTGAACAGTTTAGGACTATTTATTACTTTTTTGTCAATTAATTCAAAATAAGGAGTGTAAAAGTCATTTGGAATTTGTTTCATGCAACCAAAATCCAGTGCCACTAATTGATTTTCTTCATTCACCAAGAAATTTCCCGGATGCGGATCAGCGTGTACCTTTTTCAAAACATGAATTTGGTACATGTAAAAATCCCATAATGCTTGACCAATTCTATTGGCTACTTCCTGATCGGTATTTATTTTTGTAAATTCTGAAAGGTGCTTGCCGCTCATCCAGTCCATTGTGATAATTTTCTCTGAGGAGAATTCAGGATAGTAATTTGGAAAGACTAAATTTTGAATTTTTTTACAGGCAGCAACTACTTCTTGGCTTTGTTTTAATTCCAATAAATAATTGGTTTCCTCAATCAATTTGTCCTCGACTTCCTTAAAATATTTATCAGAATCTTTCCCCTGAAGGTTAAACATTCTCACTGCGATGGGTTTTACCATCGCTAAATCCGAAGAAATACTGTTGGCAACTCCGGGATATTGAATTTTTACCGCGAGTTTTTTACCATCTTTTACTGCGACATGAACTTGCCCAATGCTTGCAGCATTCTTAGAATTGGCGTTAAATTCATCAAAGATTTCATAAGGAGTTTTACCAAAATTTGTCTTGAATGTTTTCAGTACCAATGGCGCCGATAGTGGTGGAACTGAAAATTGCGAAAGTGAAAATTTCTCCACGTAAGCCTGAGGCAAAAAACTTTTGTCCATGCTCAACATTTGTGCAACTTTGAGCGCGCTTCCTTTTAAACTCTTTAATCCGTCATAAATATCTTCGGCATTGTCTTCATTTAATTTATCACGGGTCAAATCAGAATTAACCATTTTTTCTCCGTAGTATTTGAGGTAGTTTACACCAACTTTTGCACCGGTTTGCACCAGTTTTGTCGCTCTTTCAATTTTTGATGTAGGGATGTAGTCTATTGTTTTCATTACTTGTTGTAAATTTTTTCTTTGAAAATAAATTTTCCAAAATCGATTAAGCTGTCAATAGGAGCAATGTTCATTAATTCAAAAGTCACTTTCACCGATTTTTCAATATAAATGTCTGTTTTTTCGAACGAAGGTGAAGAATCATCCAGCCAAAATTTCAATGTCAATAAAAGTTGAATCCATGATGTTTCCTGAAATGTTTTCTCTTGGAAATTTTGGAGCTTTTCTTGTTGCGTTCTAAAGTCATCAGAAATGATTTCAGTCAGAAAGTTTTTGAAGCTGTTTCTGAGTCCAGATAATTGCATTAGTTTTTTCAACTGATTGTTGTGCTCTTTTAGAACAAAAACGACGTAGCTTCTATTGGCAGTCAATATTTCGAAAAAGGTAAAGTAAAAACTAAGCATTTTGCTTTTCATGTCATACATCTCGTATTCTTTATTCTTATTTAGTAACTCGATTGTTTTTTCAGTAAACATTTTGAAAATTTCTTTTTCGATACTTTCTATAGTTCCAAAAAACGCATAGAATTCCGCTTCGGTAGAATTATTCAATTTTGTAAAATGATAGACTGACTTGGGTTTTTCGCTATGATCAAGTACATAATTCATGTACATTGAAACTATTTTGTCTTTTGTTATTGTCGTTTTTTTAATAGCCATTTTTAGTGTTTTTCAAATTAAAGTATAAAGGTACAAAATGTTTAACGATATATTAATAAAGTTAAACAAAATTTAATATAATTTTATATCATTATAAATCATTAGTTTTACACTATCATGAAAAAAAATGTATTAATAAGCGGTGGTTCAGGATTTATTGGAAGAAATTTGACTGCTTTATTGGTAGCTAAAGGTTATTCTGTTTCCATATTAAGTCGGGGTGAACAACAAAATAAAGGAGATGTTTTTTATTATAAATGGAATGTTACGAAGCAGACTATAGATGAAAAGGCAGTTTTGAACGCGGATTACATCATTCACTTGGCAGGGGAAAATATTGCGGCGAAAAGGTGGACAGCCAAACGAAAAGCGGCAATTATCGATAGTCGGGAAAAATCAACTCAATTGTTGTATTCCGTTTTGAAAAAGAACAATAAAAAACTGGACGCCTTTATCTCAGCTTCTGCAGTTGGAATTTATGGCGCTGTAAACGGAGATGAGATTTGTGTGGAAGACATGCCGCCTGCAAATGATTTCTTAGGTTATACGTGTCAAAAATGGGAAGATTCTCTGGATTTTATCGAAAATCTAAGTATCCGTACCGTCAAGATTCGCACTGGACTAGTGTTAGGAAAAGATGATGGCTTTTTGAAAAAACTTATTCCCTTATTTAAGTTTCGATTGGGTTCTGCATTGGGTTCCGGACAGCAATACATGCCATGGATTCATGTAGACGATTTGTGTAACATCTATCTGCAAGCAGTTTCAGATTCAAGTATGGAAGGGCCTTACAACGCTGCCATAACGGATAATACCACCAACACTCTTTTTTCTAAAACATTAGCGGGTATTTTTGGCTATTCTATTTGGTTGCCCAATGTTCCGGCTTATGTTTTAAAATTAGTTATGGGAGAAATGGCTGTTATTGTCTTAACTGGAAGAAGAATTTCTTCGGAGAAAATTCAACAAACTGGTTTCGAATTTAAATTCAAAAATTTAGAAGAAGCTTTGAGAAATTGTTTAACAAAATAGCTTTATTGTAAGACACAAATTAGTCGTGTGTTGACGTTTTTTGAGATTTTGTTGCGCACTATAAAAGGAATTTCAATGTTGAAATCGTCAGTGTTCAATGGAAATGCGGAATAAAGTTCAATCCCTTTATCTACTTTTTTTAGGGTGCCGTTAATCACAATTTTTTTAGTTCGCCCGCGAAGGGTTATTTTACCGGAAATTTGACAGGGATTGGATTCTGAGGTAAGGCTTTTTAGATCAAATTTATCAATTTTACCTTTAAAAACGGCCCTGGGAAAACGATTGCTTTCCATGTAGTTTTTGTTGAAATGCTCGCGCATCAAATCTCTTTTAAATTTAAAGTCTTTAATATTCAACCAACAAGCTATTTCACCTGTTTTTGTTATTAAAATACAGGTTGTTTTATCATTTACGGCTTTTACTTCTTCAAATAAAGGAATGGAGGCCTCAAAGTTTGTGATTCCCATGTATGAGACCATTTTTTCTTGAGCAGAAGTTGCAATTGTGATGATGAGAAGTACGATCAGTGTAATTTTTTTCATAACGATTTATGAATTAAATTACTTAAAATTACAAAAAAAACAGATGCAATAAAAGCATTCAACCACTAAAATATCTGTGCAATGAGTTAAATTATACCAACTTTTTTTAATCAAAAATTTTAATAAAATTCTAAGTTTAAATTTAAAAGATTATAACTTTAAACTGTTTGATAACAAAGATTGGTTTGTTAGAATTCCAACTTAATATTATATTTTTTTAAACTTTCTAAGGCTTCGTTTGAGTTATAATCAAATTCTTCCTCGTGGAGGTCTCTTTCCTTTTTTAGCGCTATTTGTTTGATGCAATTAAAAAAGCGACGAACATCATTCATATTTAGCAGGATTAAGCCTGGAACCAGCATACTTTTACCGTCATTATCTTTGGCAACCATCGTAAAATATGACGAATTGCAATGTTTGATTTTTCCGGTCTGTATATTTTCTGCTTCTACCCGAATCCCAATAATCATCGAACTGTTCCCAACATAATTAACACTAGCTTTCATTGTTACAAGTTCTCCCACTTCTATAGGTTTTAAGAAATTTACAGTATCTACCGATGCGGTTACGCAATAATTTCCTGAAAATTTAGAAGCACAAGCAAAAGCGATCTGATCCAGTAGGGATAAGATATAGCCTCCGTGAATTTTGCCGCTAAAATTAGTATGCGAAGGCAACATTAATTCTGAAATACTAATGTCTGAGGAAGCTACTGTTTTAAAGGTTCGATTCATCTATTTTATTTTAAATGGAGAATTTACTTTTTTGACTTCTGTGATAAAATAGCGCGTATCGCCCCACCACGGAAATGTTCGGTAACGTTCTACATAATTTACCTGTACATACTGTCCTTCATATTCCTGTAAATCGGCAATTACTTTTTTCTCGCTGTCCAGTACTGAAAAAGAAAATATTTGTGCGCCGGAAATTCCCTGGCTTAGTTCCCCTTCCCATGTTTTGAAAGCCACTCCTTTATTGCTCACCTTTATTAATTCGCCAGAACGAACTCCTTCGCTGTACGTGGCATAATATAAAAAAGTAAAGTAACCTACAATAAAAAGTACTATTACTACGGTGGTAATCATTAAAAATTTTCTCATTTTGTTTAGTTTAATAATTGATTTTCGTCTTTTTCTGCTCGGTTTAATATGCTTTCTGGAAGCGCTTTCTTTGCTTTTGCTCCCATTTTTTTTAATTTTTCAACACTGACAATCAAGTTTCCTTTTCCTTCCACGAGTTTATTCATCGCGCCGCTGTATTCTATTTTGCTCTCGTCTATTTTTTTACCAATTTTGATTAAATCTGCCACAAAACCTTCAAATTTATCGTACAAAGCGCCCGCTTGTCGTGCAATTTCGAGTGCGTTTTCCTGTTGTTTCTGATTGGTCCACATGCTGTCAATAGTCCGTAAAGTCGCCAATAAAGTCGCAGGTGTAACAATTACAATGTTTTTTTCAAATGCTTTATTGTACAAATTCGTATCTTCATTTAGCGCCATCGCAAACGCGGGTTCAATAGGAATAAATAATAAGACAAAATCCGGACTTTCTATTTGGTATAAATCGTGGTAATTTTTACTGCCCAATTGTTCTACGTGGCGTTTGATGGAAGTAACGTGCTCTTTTAAATAATTGATTTTTAAAATATCATCTTCTTCATTGATGTATTTTTCATAAGCGGTCAAAGAAACTTTAGAATCGACAATCATCTTTTTGCCATCAGGCAGATTAATGACAACGTCAGGAAAAACACGGTTGCCATCTTCGGTTGTGAAGGCCTGTTGCACTTCATATTCACGGCCTTTTTCCAGTCCTGATTTTTCAAGAACGCGTTCCAAAACTAATTCTCCCCAATTTCCCTGCATCTTGCTGTCGCCCTTCAATGCCTTGGTCAGGTTAATGGTTTCCTTACTCATCTGGATATTCATTTCTCGTAAGCCCAGAATTTGTTGGCGCAAAGCCGCATGATAATCAATGCTTTCTTTATGGGTATCTTCGACTTTCTTTTCGAACAATTGAATTTTATCCTGCAAAGGTGTCAAGATATTCTTCATGTTTTCCTTGTTCTGTTCCGTAAATTTATTAGACTTTTCTTCTAATATTTTATTGGCAAGATTCTCAAATTCCTTGGTGAATTTTTCTTGTAGTTTTTCCACTTCTTCTTTTTGCTCTTTGTTGCGTTCCCAAAGATTCTCAAAATCAACTTCTTTTTTTGAAAGTTGAATGGCTAAACTGTCTTTTTCACTTCGAATGCTTTCTTTCTCAGCATTGGTGTTTTCTAATCGCTTTTCGAAAGTTGTTTTATCAGCTATAATCTGTTCTTTCAGTTGATTGAATTGGGAAGTGATTGCAATCAGTTTTTCTTCTAAACTGATTTTTTCCGATTGGAATCGAGCAGAGAAAATCAGTTTGCCAATGAAAACACCTACGGCTAGCGCAACAATAAAAATTAATAAAAACGGAAACATATCTGACATAGAATTTCTTTTTGTAAGCTTGTAAAAATAAACAAAAGTTTCCTAGTTTCCTTTCGGAAATCAAAATACTAATGTAAGTTTTTTTTATAGAAAGGTATTAATTGCGATGACTCAAACCGGCTGAATTTTAAAACATATTAAATAAAAAAGCCAGATTTCGTTTTTGAAATCTGGCTCTTTTTGAATGCTAAAACTGATATTTTATTTTTTTACTATTTTGTCTTTGAAAACGACTTTATTACCATTGGAAAGGGTGTAAATATATATTCCAGCTGGCAATTTAGCAATGTCTATTCGAGTTGCATTTTCGCTGTTAACGCCTTTTAATTTAATTGTATGTCCCATCGATCTGCCTGAAATATCATAAATGTTAAGCTTTAAGTCGTGTGCATTTTCTGAAATAATTACGACACTGAAAGATTCTGAAGCTGGATTTGGATACGTAAGTACAGACAATCCGTTGGTTGCAATAAAGTCATTTGTTGATAAGGTTGCAGCTGCTTTAAGTTGAAAACGTGAGATCACCGGACCATGATCAGAAGTGGTATTGACATAATTTGCCACATCCAACCGAGGGTCGTAAACAGAAGTTGAATTTGCAACGTAATCCGTCGTTAACTCATTTGAAATTGTAATGTGATCTAAGAAACCACCTGAAGACAAAAAGCTGAAAGCTCCTGCTTTACTGATTTCTAAAGTTAAAGGGTTATAACGTGCTGCATCTTCAATCATTTTCTGGTATGAAGAAGGGTTTCCTGCAATTACAGATGCATCCACATCATCATTATAATCACCTAAAATTATCAAATTGGCGTCAGCGTAATGAACGTCTAAACTGTCTTTCAATAATTCAGCGTCATATTTCCTCATATTGTATCTTGCGATATCGCTGCCACTATTTGCTCTGGCGTGAATGTTGATGATTTTTATGTCTTTTTTCACACCGTCAATATTAGTTTCAATTTCAACCATTTGCGGTAAGCGACCAGAGGAGTAAAAACTAGCACTATTTCCGCCCGGGTAATTGGGTAAAGTTGCATTTCCTGCACGAATATCATCAAAAAGTTTGCTGAACATTACTCGACTCTTTTTTACGCTTGTTGTTTTAGTATTGTAAAGAACTACTAATTTTTGAGCAGGGAAGTCAGGTGTAGGAGCATTGAAAGAATAGGACCAAGCCGGAGAAATTACTTTGGCAAAAGTTTTTCCGTTGATGCTTATTTTTTGTATTAATGTCTCTAAAGCGGCATCATCAGAAACCTCTTGAACGGAATAAACATCAGCATTTAAAGTATTCATGACTTTTGCTACATTTTCAATTTGTAACGCATCATCAGTTGGACCAAATTCAGTTCCCGTTGAACCGATTACATTGCTTCCAAAAAATTCTAAGTTGTAGGTTACGATATCAAATGTTTCTGTTTTAGGCAATGAAGAACCCTTGAAAGATCCTATTTTTTGGTTCAATCCTGTTCCAACAACTGTCAAAGCCCCTGAAATACTCAATGCTTTTAACGAAGGGAAAAAGCGAGCATAAATTATTTTTCCAGCAACTCCGTCCGCAGCTGAAATCGCTACACTGGATTGAAAATTACTGTTGTCAACAGACAACTGGTAATCAGCGGGAGCCGTAACTGTAATATCGCCGTAACCGCCAGCCATGAAAACAAACGACTGGCTTGTTGAAGCGGTATTTGGTGCTACTTCTCCAAAATTAAAATTAGGATTTGAAGCTAAAAATGAGGCTTCATTAGAGATTTTTACATCATCAACTGTCCATTCAGCAATATCAGAACCGCTAGAAACGATAGTTTCATATACCCAAGCCACATAAGTATGATTGGTTTTATAAGCTTGTAGGTTGATGTATTGAGATTGTTTGAATGTTCCTGTAGTAGTTGGAAAATCTCCTTCAAGAGCGGTCCAAGTTGCTGTTTCCGGATTGCTTTTTCCATCATAATCAACAGAAACCATCAATTTAAGTGGTGTTCCTGCAAAAAATTTACGTGAATAAAAAGACAATAATGGGAATTTGTCAAAAGTGTCTAAACGTAAATTAGGAGAAATTAACCAATCTTTACTAACTCCAGTTTCTGAATAGCCATTCATTTGTACAGCAGCTGGTGAACTGTTAAAGCGGGTATTTGTGCTCACCCATTTAATCTTATCACCGGCCACACTATATTCTGTCCAGCCACTGTTTGTTAGGACCTTTGAATCATTAAAATCTTGTATGTACGGATTAATTCCTGTTCCTGATAAAGCCACTGTCTTTGTGGAAGCGCCAGTAGATTCATGAATGATTTGTCCTGCAGATACACCAGTTATAGAGGGTGTAAATCGCACATAAACGGCAGGAGTTTTATTGTTATTGAAATCTTGTACAGGAAAAACCAATACCGATTGAAAATTGGTAGTTTCATTCTTAGAAATTGTAAAGTTCCCGGATGCTGTCAAGGTTACCGCTTCAGTAATATTAAACGCCTCAATCTGATAATTTAATGCAGTTGAACTGAAATTTTGCTCAATAAAACTAAAATCTAAAGCAGTTTTAGTAGTTGATAAAGATGGAACTACGACGCTGGAAGTTACTACATTCAGTTTGTTGCTTTCAGTTTGAATGTTACTACTGGCATCTTCAGATATAGAATACACTTCATAAGCAGTGGACAAAGTTAATCCCGTGATGTTTTTTACATACGCAACAGTAGCATCTGTAATTTCGATTACACCTGCTTGTAAAGCCGCTGCATCAGTAGCATTTGTTCCTGCTTTTATCTGTGCTGCGCCTGGGGCCGCACTTCCTGATGGTAATACAACAAAATAAGTTTTTCCAGTTTCGTTTAATTGAGTTGAAAAATCAAATCCATCAGACAGGATGTTGTTAATTTTTGGAAATCCATCCGCATTTACAGCAGGCGTAACATCATTATTTACACTGATGTTGTCAACGGCAAACGAAGGGCGGGAACCACCACCGGAAACTTGTCTTGATATCCATCGAATTTGAACTACTTCTTTATTGTCACATTCCGTTGGCAGAACAACTTTGATTTTTTGACTGTTTAGTCCTGTTGTACCCAAAGTTTGTGCAGTTATACCGCTAGAGTACACAGTTGGAAATAAAGTATTAAAAGCATCGGTAGTACCAACTCTGTATTGCAGCACTAATTCATTGATACGAGAATTTGTAGTTCCATTATAGGGATTACGAATTACCATGGCATCATATTCTACGGCAATTCTGGATCTATCAACTGTTTTGAAAGCAAATCCTAAAGCTAAATCTAACGAACCAGTATTCAGAAAACCAATTTTTCCGTTATAATTGTGGATGTTTCCACTCGTTGTTCCAGCTGTACTGCTGGCAACTAATGCTCTGTCTGCAACTTGTGTAGCTGTGGTGTTAAACGAGCTTCCCGGTATTATACTGGCTGTCCAACCTTGAAATCCTGCGGGATAGGCAGCAGAGGCCGCATCTAAAGCTAAAAAATTCTGAGAAAAAGGTAAATCTTGGGTTACAGGAGATGTTGCTTGTGCAAAAACGGAGGCCGAAAAGCAACAAAAAAAACTTAAAAAAGCTACTAAATGCTTAAAATAGTAATTGTGTTTCATAGTTTTACAATTGGATTAAGCAGTAAAAATAATATATCTTAAGTTAAGAGAATATTATAAAATTAACCAATTAAAACCGTAAGTAAAAGGGGCTATGCACAAATAACAGCTTAATAAAATCTACTTATTTTACTTTTTTAAAATATTTAAAAATTAAAAAGGCCAATATGAATCGATTTTCATATTGGCCTTTTTAAAAAAAATCAATTTTTAATCATCCAGTTTAATATTCCCTCTGTCTTCCTTATTATCTGGATGTTCATTTGGATAACGATTAGGAGTGATATCCGAATTATGATCTTTATTTTCTACCATTTTTTTAGCTTGTTCTTCAGAAACATTTGCGGTATCAGAACTTAAATTTTTGGGAGTAGTATCCTCATTTTGTTCTAAAGTTCCTTCTATATTTCGTGCTCTTTGTACAATTTTTTGATTTCCATGTGAATCAGTTTCCACTTCTGATTTTAAATGAGATACTTCAGGATTCGTATTTTGGGCTAGATTCTGACCACTAAATCCCTCGTTTGTATTTTGCTTGTTATTTGTTTTCTTTGAACCTAGATCGTTGCTTTCCATAATCTGTAATTTTAAAATTAATTCTAATAATTTTGATAATAGTACGTCATTATTGCGAGATAATCGAATTATTTAACATAGCGTTTTGTTTAAACCAATAAATGTATGGTGTCACAGTTTTTAATCCAGCGAAAACAAAACTATCTTTGCACGCACAAATAATTTAATAAAATGTCCCATTCGCACTTCATCATTCACAAGCCTTACGGATATTTAAGTCAGTTTATTTACGAGTTAAAAAGGAAAAAGAAACTGCTGGGAGAACTGTATGATTTTCCCAAAGGAACGATGGCAATTGGCCGTCTTGACGAAGATTCCGAAGGATTATTGTTGCTGACTACTGATGGGATGATGAGCGAAATTATTCGGAGCAAGAAAGTCGATAAGGAATACTATGTCCAAGTCGATGGGATTATCAATCAGGAAGCGATTGAGCAATTGCAAAAAGGTGTCGAAATAGGTTTTAATGGCACGAAATATATAACGAAACCTTGTAAAGCGTCATTAATAAATGAAATCCCCGCTTTTGGAGCCAGAGGAAAAAAAATACGTGATGAACGTCACGGTCCAACTTCCTGGGCATCAATAACGGTTTATGAAGGGAAGTTTCGTCAAGTCCGAAAAATGACCGCAGCTGTTGGTTTTCCCACGTTGCGTTTAGTTCGAGTCCGAATAGGAAATGTACATCTCCATGATTTACAGGCTGGAGGAGTTAAAGAAGTAGGAAATTTTCAAATAGAAATTTAAAGGATTTGCTCTGAATTTTTTAATCTTTTAATTTTTCAATCTTTTAATAAAGTATAATATGTTAAATATCGTTTTAGTAGAACCCGAAATACCAAATAATACTGGAAATATTGGCCGATTGTGCGTTGGCACCGAAAGCCGTTTACACTTAATTCACCCTTTTGGATTTGTTATCAATGATAAAAACTTAAAACGTTCCGGTTTGGATTATTGGGTGCATCTGGATGTAACCGAATATCAAAATGTAGCGGAATGGAAAGCCCAGATTCCTGATTTCTCCCGAGTTTTTCTGATGAGTTCCCATGCTGAAAAATCATATTTGGAGACTGATTTTCAGGATGGAGACTGGTTGGTTTTTGGAAAAGAAAGTAAAGGTTTGAGTGAAGCTGTTTTGAACGAATTCCCAAATCATCTTACGATTCCAATGTCTTCATTGATCAGAAGTTTCAACATCGCAAATTCGGTGGCGTTTGTCATTGGCGAAGCGAAAAGACAACTTAGTTTAAAGTTTTAAGAAATTATAAATTTCCCTTTATCAGCATCAAAAACAATATGCTCGTCTTTGAAAAGAGTATTAAAAGTACCTTTCAGAATCAAATTACACGGTTGATCTTGAACTATGTTTTCCGGAGTCATTATGATCATTTCGTCACTTAATTGTATCGCCATGTCGATATCGTGAGTAGAAAAAAGGATGCATTTTTGAGTTTCCTGAGTGAGTTTTTTCAAGAGTTTAAACAATACCACTTTATGCAATAAATCCAAGTGTGTTGTGGGTTCATCTAAAATAATTAACGGTGTATCTTGCGCCAAAGCTCGTGCAATTAACACTATTTGCAGTTGTCCATCACTAATTTCGTAATGCCTTTTGGCCGCTAAATGAGTTATTTGAGTCAATTCCATCGCTTCATTCACTTTCACGATATCTTCAGCGGTTAATTTGCCAATCCAATTCGTGTATGGCTGTCTTCCCAAAGCAATCAATTCAAAAACAGTAAGATTACTGGGAGGCAATTTTTCAGTTAGAACCACACTCAGATTTTGGGCTAAAGTTAAAGCGTCTATTTCATAAATGTTTGTCCCATTGAACATAACGGTTCCCGAAATCGTTTTTTGAATACCGGTTATCGTTCGTAAAAGCGTCGATTTACCAATTCCGTTTGCACCAATTAATGCAATCAGTTTACCTTTTTCTAAACACAAATCAATGTTTGAAGCAACAATGGTATTTTCTTTTTTGTGAGAATAACCAATGCTGATTTGTGAAGCCTGTAGGATGATTTTATTTTCCATTATATTTGGATAGTTCCTTCATAAAATTTTAAACACATAGAAACATAGAATTGTATTTTTTACGATAAAAGATTGAAATACTCGTTAACGTAAGTTTTTTATCCTTCTTTAAAAATATTGAAGCAGTCAAAATTTATTATAATTCCTTTAGGTGCTTTTAAGAGTTTCACATAGGTTAGAAGCTGCGCTTCAAATATAGAATTCATTTCTAAAACAGATTTTAATTCAACGACTAAACAATCTTCAATAAATAAATCACATCGGAAATCGGTTGTTAGTTCTGTGTTTTTATAAATGATTGGGACTTTCATCTCTGTTAAAAAATTAATTTTTCTATGTGATAATTCTTCTTTCATACATTGATGATAAACACTCTCAAGCAATCCTTTACCCACAGTTTTATGAACTTCGATAGCGGCACCAATTATTTCATAAGTTAATTCATCTAAATATTTTTTAGTATACATTTGATTTTTTTTAGTTGAATTACTATGTTTCTATGTGTTTAAAAAATATCACAGTAAATGGTTTAAATAAAAGTTTTTCTTCTAATTAATAGCCAAATTACAATCGGTGCGCCAAATATGGAAGTCACAGCATTGATTGGTAACGTAAAATCACTGCCGGGAAGTTGCGAAATACTGTCGCAGATAAGCATGATAATCGCTCCGAAAAGTATGGTGCTCCAAAATAAAATAGTGTGATTACTCGTCTGAAAAACCAATTTTGAAATATGCGGCACCGCTAATCCTATAAAGGCAATTGGACCTGCAAAAGCAGTAATGCTTCCCGCCAAAATACTTGTGGCAAAAATGATAATCAGTCGTGATTTTTTATAATTTAAACCTAAACTTTTGGCATAATTTTCTCCCAGAAGTAAGGAATTTAAAGGTTTGATGCTGAATAAACTTAGCAATAATCCAATGGCTACACAGATGGACAATAGAGAAATAGATGTCCAAGACAAATTGCCAAGATTTCCCAAGGACCAGAATGTAAATTTCTGCAATTGTTCTGCAGTGCTAAAATACGTCAGCGTTCCAACAATGGCGCTGGTTAAACTTCCAAACATTAGTCCAACAATTAAAATGGCCATGGTATCTCGCAACCGATGGGAAACGGCTAAAACAGCCAGTAAAACTGTAAAACTACCCAGACTTGATGCCAAAATAATCCCGTAAGAAGAAAGTAAAAGTGTCGCTAAAAATGGCGGTAACAGTGTTGCGCCCAAAATGACGATTGCAACACCTAAACTGGCACCGGAACTCAATCCAAGTACGTAAGGCCCAGCCAATGGATTTCTAAATAATGTTTGCATTAACAAGCCGCTGATGGATAGTCCCATTCCAACAAGAATAGCGGCAGTGGCTTTTGGTAAGCGGTAATTAATTATGATATATTCCCAGGTTTCTTTGCTCGCATTTTCTCCGGTTAGACTCCTAAAAACATCTTTCACAGGAATAGAAACGGATCCTAAACTGATGTTTATGATAAATAAAAAAAACATCCCGATGGTCAGGAAGATAAAAAGTACTGTATTTCGGTTAGTTTTGGTCAATTTATTCTAATTTCTGAAAGAAAAAAAGCTTGTGATTTGGTAGCAACTCCGGATGAAAAATTTTAATCAAATCTTTCAGGACCCAATCAGGTCGGGTAGGAGACCATTCGAAATATAAAATTCCACCTTTTGCACCTTTGTTTATGCCGTACGAATATACTTTTTTATTTTTAAAAGAGGTAAATTCACTGTAATGCGGATTACTGTCGCTCATTTGTTTTAACGAAGAAAAATCTCCGGGAGCAATCCAATATTCGGCATTTTTAGCTTTTTCTAAAATTTTTTCAAATGGCAAGGGCAAACTACCAGTTCCCTTTGAGTCAGCCCACAAATAATTTGAATACGCGTCTTTTAAAAATAATGCTGCCCAACTGTCGCCTTGAGGCACATACCATTGATCCTGAAACATTGCACCGCTCAAAACGGTAGGTTTTGAATTTGTTTTTTTGGCTAAAGCCAAAGTGTTTGTGTATTCCTTTTCGATTTCGGAAAAGATCGTATTTGCTTTGGAATCTAATCCGTACAAGGCCCCAAAAAACTTAATCCATTCCGCTTTTCCAAGTGGTGATTGTTCTGCCCAATCGCCATTTAACAGTACTTTCAAACCGCTTTTTTGAAGATTATCGAGCGTTGGATTACTGTCGTTCAAACCAAAACTGACGATGGCATTTGGAGCCATATCTATTAAAACTTCGGTGTTTAGAGTTTCATTGGTTCCTACTTCTTTTACTTTTCCGGAATCAATGCGTTTTCTGGTTTTCTCAGATGAAATATAATTGGTGTTCGGGAAACCAACCAAAGTATTTTCGACGCCTAACATTTCAAGTGCCGGAATGTGAGTGGTCGAGGTAACAACAATCGATTGTATTGGAATTGGAATGATGGAAAACTGTTTTAAACTATCTGGAATAATGCCGTTTTTTTCCTGTAAAACATAAGTAAAATTTTCTTTGGCTTCTGGCCAAGGTCGTGTGACTTTTACAATTGTGTAGCCTTGGTATTTATAAATTTCCAAACCCTCTGCATACTGAACTTCATTAGTTGCGGCTTTATTTGCAACAGTGGAAGTCTTGTCATTTTGTTTGCATCCACCGAAAGTGACGACAAATAAAAAGAGCGTAAATTTTAATAAATATGAGTTCATAAAATAATTTTCAAGAACTGCAAAGGTATATTTAATCCGTTTTAAAAATCAAATTTTATTTTTTATTCCAATCATAAAGCTATATTTGCACCCGTTATGAGGTTGCTGCTTTGATTTTTCAAACCAGCATTAAAAGGGAATCAGGTGAAAGATTACAGATTTCAGGATTCAGATTTCAGGAGTTAAATCCTAAAACAAGAATCCTAAATAAAGAATTTAAAATCCTGGGCTGTACCCGCAACTGTAAGCTATCAAGCTTGTTGTTATCTACAAAACCATTGTTCGAAAATTTAAGAAGTTATGATTTGGGAATTGGGATTGAAAAATCCTAAAGGAAAAATCGACAACCCTAAATCAAGAATGAGAAGGTAAACAACAAGACGCAAGCCAGGAGACCTGCCTACTACATCGAGTATCAAACTTTCGGGAAAAAAGGTTTGGGTATGGGTAATTCTATGCTTTTCTCCCCATTTTTAGTCATGTAGCAGAAAATAGCTGTTACTTTATGTTTTATAAAATGAACAAAAAAATCGTTCGTATTAGTGCGTTATTCGTACTAATAACAACCTGTGCTTTTGCGCAACAAAATCAAACAATCTCTTCTGAAGGTGAATTGAAAGAAGTGGTGGTTTCCGACTCCAAATTTGCTTTGGCAAAAGAAAAATCAGGAAAAGTTATTACTAAAATTACAGCTGAGGATTTAAAAAACAAAGCCGGACAAAGCCTGGCAAACATTTTAAGCTCTGTAGCAGGATTAGAAATTAACGGGAACCAAAGTGCTGCCGGCAAAAATTTAGGGTACTACATTCGGGGTGGAAAAAACAATCAAGTGTTGATTCTTATTGATGGAATTCCGGTGAATGATGCGTCCGGAATTAGTTTTGAATATGATTTGCGTTTGCTTCCGGTGGAGCAGGTGGAAAGCGTTGAAATTATGAAAGGTGCAGCGAGCACGTTGTATGGTTCAGGTGCTGCAACTGGAGTAATAAATATTACCTTGAAAAAATCAGGCAAGAAATCTATTGAGGGGAATGCGTATGTAAATGTGGGAACCAATAATACTGCAAATACTGATAAAACCAGCTTACAAAATTACAATCAAGGTTTTTCGGTCAACGGAAATGCTAAAAAGGTGAATTATTTTGTGTCTTTAAATAGCACTGAAATAAGTGGAATGTCACAGATTGCTCCCGTAAATCCATCTGACAATTATGAAGCGGATCGTTTTTCCAGAATCAATTATCTTGCAAAGTTAGGATATAAAGCTACAGAAAAATTGACATTAGATTTCTTCGGTAATTATGATAAAATAGGCGCTGATTATGATGCTTCTTTTGATAACACTGGTGCAAATGACACCGATTTGAATTCCACAGAATCAGAACAATTTCGTTTTGGTTTTTTACCAAAATACAAATATTCCAAAGGGGAATTTGTTATGAATTCCAGCTTCAACAAAATCGTACGTACGTATAACGACTTCGATTTTTATTCAAATACGCCAGGATTTTCGGAGTATGAATCCAGAAGTGTCAACGTAGATGGTTATAACAAATATGAATTTTCAGAATCGTTTTTCCTAGTAGCCGGAGCCCAATATCAGTTTCATGACATGAACAGCATTACTCCTTATGGTGGAATTTTGAAGGAAGCTACTAAATTCAACATGATTGATCCTTATGTCACGGGTGTTTTTACCACGGATTTTGGATTGAATTTGAATGCTGGAGCGCGGTTGAATATTCACAGTCAATATGGCAATCAATTGGTTTATAATGTAAATCCATCGTATGATTTTAAAACCATTCCATTGAAGATTTTAGCATCTTACAGCACTGCTTTTGTAACGCCAAGTTTGTATCAATTGTATTCTGAATATGGAAATTCCAATTTGACACCAGAGAAAAACAAGACTTTGGAGGCAGGTTTTGAGACGCTATTATCGAATAAAAAAATAAAACTGAATGCAGTTGCTTTTTACCGTGAGCAAACTAATTTTATCGGATTTTATTTTAATCCGGTAACTTTTGATTCGAACTACATTAACATTGACGGATTGAATAAAGCGAAAGGAGTAGAAATCGAAGCCTCTTTTGCCTTGAGCGAAAAAATCCACTGGAATTCAAATTATACTTTTACGCAAGTGGATAGCGCACTGGATCGATTGATTCCCAAACATAAAGTGAATTCAGCATTGGATTTTCAAATCAATAACAGGTTGTTTTTGAACCTAGATTATCAATATGTAGACAGTAGAAATGATGCTTTTTTTGATGCGAACAGCTTTGCTACAACAAAAATTGTGTTAGGTTCGTATCAGTTAATAAATTCCTCTGTTCGTTATGAATTGGTAAAAAACAGATTGTCCGTTTTTGGTGCGGTAAGCAATATGTTGAACGCTGATTTTGTTGAAAATGTAGGCTATAATACTTTAGGAAGAAATTTTAAATTAGGTATGAATATCAAATTGTAATTCGAATCTATGTAAACAAGAAAAGGCTTTCAGTGATGAAAGCCTTTTCTTGTTTGTAACGTATTGTTATTTCAACTCTGAAATGAATGCTACGATAGTTGCTGCAATTTTGTTTTGTTGCAAATCATTTGTTAAATATTCTCTGTCGTCAAGATTAGACATATAACCCAATTCAATAAGTACTGCCGGCACTTCCGATTTTTTTAAAATATAAAAGGGAGCTTTCTTTACTTCAGATGATTTTATAGTAGTATTGCGGATAAATTTGTTGCGAAGTTCAACCGCAATTTCATTTGACTTTTCGTTCGCAATCGACTCTGTAGCAACATAAAATTCCATTCCTGATTTTGCTACATTTGTATTTTGATTGATATGCAATGACAAAACTAAATCAGGTTTGATCTTATTAATCAGTGCAGAACGGTCGCTCAAAGAAAGAAATTGATCTCCAATTCTCGTGAGGTGAATAGTAACATTTTCGTTTTTATTCAAAAATTTGATTTTATCCGTGATTTGGGCTACAATTTGTTTTTCATTGCTGCTGCTCGAAGTAGCTCCAAAATCGGATCCGCCATGCCCAGCATCAATAACAACATTGATATGTTTGGATTTTCCAGTATGTGTTGTTACGAATGCAAAAGATACGATGGTCGCAAAAGTCAGAAAGAACGGAATTGCTTTTTTCATTTGGTTTTGTCTTAAATGGTTATTCAATAATAACTTACAAAAAGTAAGATTTATTGTGTAACTGTATTTTTATTCCAAAGCTTTCAAAAGTCCTTCTGGTGCTTTCTCAATATACATTTGGTTTTGCATTCCTTTTATCGATTTTGCATCAGTGAAAAAGTCAAATTCTTTTCCTGGGTTTTGTCGTGCCATACGTGATGTCCCGGTTATTTTTCCGATAGCTGTGTTTAATAAAGGTTCAGCTGTATCACCAAGAACACCCAATGTGCTCAAAGTTTCTTTTATTAAAAAATCAGGTTGCAATCCTTTGAAATAATCTCCAAACCCAACAGAGTTGACAATTTTTAATACAATAGGCTGCATCGCATATCTATGGTTTGGATTTCTATTTTCTGAACCAAAACTTGGAGAATCATAAAGAGTAACAGATCCAACATTTTTTCCTACCGTTACATCACCAATTTGTATTACGTTGATGTGAGGTTCTAATCCATTAATTACAAGTTCGCTTGCTGATGCTGAACTTGCACTAGTTAAGATGTAAACTTTTGTCAAGTTCAAACTGTTTATGGCTGTTGACTCAATTTTATCTGTAAAATAATTGAATAAAGCACTTGGATTTTCGGCTTCGAAATAGGCATTGATTTTCGCATTCCATTGTTGTTTTGCAAAAACTTTTCCTGTAAATTGTCCTGTAATCATACTTGCCAATCGTGTCGCAGATAGCACTGAACCACCACCATTATATCTTAAATCTAATACTAAGTCCGTAACTCCTTGTGATTTTAAAGCAGCAAAAGCATCGTTTAACTGCTTGTCATAATTGGCATAAAAACCATTGTACATCAAATATCCTATTTTGTGAGCACCAGAAGTGATTACTTTATTGATTAAAATTGGATTTTCAGAAAGCACTGTTTTAGTTAATGAGACTGATTTTTCATTGCCAACAATTGTAGTTCCGTTGAATTCCGCAAGATTTAGCGTGTAACTTTCGTTGGCGCCAAAAAGTAATGATTTATAATTGCTGACCGTCAGTTGCGTTCCATTTACAGCCGTAAAAAAATCACCACGCTTAATATTTTTAGTAGAAGCATCTGAATTTGCAATAACATAACGCACATAACCAAATATTTCGGTAGTACTTCCTGGTTTAAAGCTTAAACCAAAATCGATTCCGTTGTTTTTTGTTGTTCCTTGAAGAGTTCCTTCGAGCTCCAAATAATCACTTACAATCCAACTGAATTTATCAATAGACGGACTCACTCTTAAAGCAGCAAATAAGTCCTCAGGAACCGGATAGCCTCTTAGAAAAGTGTTTAATGCAGTTTGATCTGCAAAACGGTTATCTGCTAAATTTGGAACATCAGCTTGCCATAAATAGTATTGATTCATGCCTTTCCAGATGAAATCCTGGATTTCTAAACTGGCTGGAGGTGCAATATCATCATTGTCCTGACAACTTTGGAATGCAAATGTAGCGATGAATAATAAAAGTGTAAATTTGAATGCAGTTCTCATATATTTGTTTTAATCTTAATAAACGTAAAAATACTAACTTTAGTTTTATTTTATGTTCGATGTTGCAAAAATAAATTTGAATCGTCTTAATTCTATAATCAGTTTAATACCTAATTTTTATGAACCAAAATGAGTTTGTGCTAATTGTGGCTCCTTTCAAAGACAAAGTCTTCAGGTTGGCCAAGCGATTGCTGGTGAGTACCGAGGAAGCCGAAGATGCGACTCAAGAAGTTTTGGTGAAATTATGGAGCAAGAATGGCGGGCTTTCCAGTTATAGCAGTATTGAGGCATTTGCGATGACCATTACAAAAAATTATTGTTTAGATCAATTGAAATCTAAGCGAGCAGATAATCTGAAAATTGTTTCTAGTAACTATACAGATTCAGCTCCTGCTTTAGACAAGAAACTGGAAGATAATGATAGTTTGAATTGGGTTGAAAGAAGTTTAAGTCAATTGCCGGAGCAGCAACGAATGATCATTCAACTCCGGGACATTGAGCAATATGAATTTGAAGAAATGGCTAAAATGCTTGATATGACTGAGAGTGCCATTAGAGTTTCACTTTCCAGAGCACGAAAAACGATACGAGAATACATGACAAAAACACACAATTATGGAATTATATAAAGCAGAAACGTTACTAAAAAAATATTTTGAAGGAGATACCACGATTAAAGACGAGCAAGAATTGCAGGATTATTTTGCGTCACCTGAGGTTGCTCCACATTTACAACAATATGCATCGTTATTTAAACATTTTGCTGTTGCAAAAGGGCAGCAGTTTAAGCAGGAAATTACAGCATTCGGAATTCATAAGGGAGAAAACAAGTATAAAAAAAGGAATTTAGCTTGGGTTTCTATTGCGGCGTCGGTTGTTGTTTTGATGGGAGTAGGAACGTATATGTTTTATGATTCGGAAACGGTGACTAAAAGTAAAGATTTGGGAACCTACGATGATCCTGAACTAGCTTTCAAAGCGACTCAAAAAGCGTTGTATTTATTGTCGAATAACGTAAACGTTGGCATAGAAAGTGTAAAGTATATTGAGGAGTATCAAATTGCTAAAAATAAAGTGTTCAGAAAACAAAAAAATAAATCCGGGGGCATTTAATATCTTCCGAAAAATATTAATCACGGCGTAAAACGCTACAATCAATTAAAATAATCGTAAACAAATTAAAAAAATGAAATCAATCAATCCCAATCCAAGTTTTTGCATACCAGCAAAACAGATTCAAAAGAACTCACGTCTAAGTTCAGCTAAAAAGTTTTTAATTGTCGTACTACTGGTTTTTATTGCGAGTCCAATTTTTGCGCAAACAGCCTTCGATAAATTTGACGGACAAGATGATGTAACCTCAATTATTGTCAATAAAAAAATGTTTGACTTGATGAGTAAAGTAAAAGTTGACGCTTCTGACAAAGAAACCCAACAATACTTGGCGTTAATAAAAAAGCTTGATAATTTAAAAGTTTTCACTACCAAAAGCACTCGGGTAGAGGGAGAAATGAAATTAGTTGCCGACAAGTACATCAAATCAGCCGGCTTGGAAGAGTTGATGCGCGTAAATGAGAATGGCAGAAACATAAAAATTTTGGTGAAATCAGGTTCAACTGATTCACAAATAAAAGAATTATTGATGTTTATTGAAGGGGCTAAAAATGACGATACTGTTCTAATGTCGCTGACCGGTACTTTCGATTTGAATGAAATTTCGATTCTTACCGATAAGATGAGAATTCCCGGAGGCGATGACTTGAAGAAAGCAACTAAAGGTAAAAAATAAGATGAAAATGATCTATGGAATTGCACTAATTTTCAGTATGCTCCTGATTAGTTGCAGCTCGGAGCCAACCTTGCAAAAGTATTTTGTGGAAAACACCGAAAACAAAAATTTTGTTGCACTTGATGTTTCTCCCGATATTTTGAATGTGGATAAAACAAAATTGTCAGTAGCACAAATTGATGCTTTGAAATCCTTTGACAAAATTAATGTGCTGGCTTTCAAATTAAATGATACCAACAAGGCGGAGTTTGAAACGGAACGTGCCAAAGTTGACTTGATTTTACAAGACAAAAAGTATCAGCAACTGATGAAATTTGGTTCAGGCAAAGAAGGTGCTTCGGTTAGCTTTGTTGGTTCCGATGAACATATCGAGGAATTTGTTTTTTATGCCAATAAAAAAGAAAATGGTTTTGCAGTGGTGAGAATTTTGGGCAAAGATATGAACCCTACCAGCGTAATGACTATGATGAGTGTGTTACAACAATCCAACATCGATTTAGAACAATTGAAACCGTTACAGCAATTAATGAAATAAATGGGTGTACAGCTAATGAAAAGCGTCTTGATAGTTTCAAGACGCTTTTTTTATGGAGTAAATTTTAAATAATTTGTGTCAACCTGTTATTTGCAAAACATTTTTTTGTTTTTTACGGCACTCTGACTGCCTAATTGGATTGCTTTGGTAAAATCGGCACAGGCATTTTTCTTGTTTTTAGAATGAAAATTAGAAAGGCCTCTTAAATTATACGCGATATAATCCTTTTCGTTTAAACTAATAGACATGGTGCAATCTTCGATCGTACTTTTGTAATCCTTCGCTTTATAGTTAATGTCGGCTCTTGTGGTGTAAGCATCACTTCTTTTAGGTTCTACTTTTATTGTTGTGTCTACATCGTTTAAAGCACCTTTAATATCACCTAATTTTTGTTTCAAAAGAGCTCTGTTTAAGTAAGCCGAGGCGAATAAAGGATCAATTCGAATTGCTTTACTGTAATCATCGATGGCGCCTTTGTTGTTTCCCACTTCTGCTTTCTTTAACGCTTTGTCAAATAAGTCATAAGCGATTGGATTTTGACTCCATCCCGCTAAGGAAGTTAATAATAATAATGCTAGTAGGACTAATTTTCTCATAAAATTTAAGGTTTGAAATTGGGGGAATTTCTTTAATTATTAATGGGTGACAATTATATAAAGGTACAATTCTTTTTTTAGCTATTTAGTTAACGAATAGAAATGTGTTTTATTTTGAATAAACTTTATCAATCTTAGATTCAATTAAAAAATCACTAAAAGTTGGTATTGTGGAAGCCTTTTCATACCCGTAATTTTGCATAAGTAGAGATTTTAAATCGAATCATTATTTATCGAAGTAAAACAGCACTAAAGATGGGAAACACAGTAGTAGAAAGACAAAGCAGTAAACTTATGAAAGTAAAAAACAATACAACATTTTTATACATTGGTACTTTCTTCTTTTTTGCAGGAAGCCTGTCCGTGGGAATTTTGATGGTTATTTTTTTTTAAATGCGTTACGAAATATTTTTTAAAATTGAAAAAAACAATTGCTTATGAATATCGCCTGATTATTTTTCATAAAATGATTTTTTGTAAAAAGCAAAATGCTTCTGAAACCTTCAAGTATACTTGATTGTTTTAGAAGCATTCTGCTTTGTGACCACGGCGGGATTTGAACCCGCACGCCCTTTCGAGCACCAGCCCCTCAAGCTGGCAAGTCTACCGTTTCTCCACGTGGCCTTAAAAAATAAAAGGTCCAGTAATAAATTACTCGACCTTTTTGTGACCCGACTGGGGCTCGAACCCAGGACCCCATCATTAAAAGTGATGTGCTCTACCAACTGAGCTATCGAGTCAATGCTTTCAAGAAAATTATGTGTTGATCACTAAAATTGTGACCCGACTGGGGCTCGAACCCAGGACCCCATCATTAAAAGTGATGTGCTCTACCAACTGAGCTATCGAGTCATATTCTTTCCTTGAACGCGGGTGCAAATATAAGGACTTATTTTGGAGTTTTCAAAGCAATTTTATTATAAATTTGTCTTTTTTAAACAAAATTACTCAACACCTTAATTTGTAAGGTTTTATTCAGATGAAAAAAATTATATTATTGGGTTATATGGGTTGTGGTAAGTCCACAATTGCAAATAATCTGTCCAAAAATATCGGAATTCCTTTTGTGGATTTGGATAAAAAAATTGAAGAGAGAGCAAATTTATCCATAAATACCATTTTTGAGAAACATGGAGAAATATATTTTAGAAAGTTAGAACATGAAGTTTTTGTCGAATTATTGAATTCGCCAGAGCAATTAATTGTAGGATTGGGTGGAGGTACGCCGTGTTATGCCAATAACCATGACTTGTTAAAAGGCGATAATGTTGTTTCTATTTATCTTAAAGCGTCAATTCAGACTTTATTTAATAGATTGAAGCATAATAAAAGCAAACGTCCTCTTATAGCCGCTAAAAGCGAGGACGAAATGAAAGAGTTTATTGCAAAACATCTTTTTGATCGAAGCTTTTATTACAATCAGGCGCAATACAAAGTGGTAGTTGATAATAAAACCATTGATCAGACGGTTTTAGATATTGTTGCTATTTTAGCTTAAATACGCACAATCATCATTGTCTTGATCAAAAATAACATGCACATGTTCCAGTAATGAGGTAGAAAGCGATATTCCCTTAAAATCTGCTTTTACCGGATACTTTTTGTGGTTTCTGTCAACGAGAACCGCTGTTTTGAATTTTTTCAACGGAACGTCAATAAAATGCCTTACTGCGTAAATTAGTGTTGTTCCTGAATTCAATACATCGTCAACCAGAATTAAGCCTTTATTAGCGTATTGTTCTTTTAGTAAGGAAGTGTAAATGGGCAACTGCGGATTTTGTTTGTTGATTTGTACTTCGCAAAGCGAAACTTTAATGGGTGATATGGATTCCAGAACCAATGCGATTTTTTTTGCAAAAATAAAACCGTTAGTGGCAATTCCGGCAATTACAATTTCTTCTTCGTCTACAAAGGTTTCATAGATTTGGTACGCAATTCTTTTTATTTTATGCTCTATTTCTTGTTTCGTTAAGATGATATTTCTGCTCATTATTTTAGTTTATTGTTTAAAGTTACCGCCAATTGAGATCTTAGATTATGTCCTGTTTTTTATTCGGTGCTGTCGTCAGTAATTATTTCATTACCAAATTCATCAATGTCTCTTCGGTCTTTTTTAGTTGGTCTTCCAGTTCCATTTTTTCGATAGTGTTCTTTCGATAATTTTAAAAGTTCAAGATGTTGATACGCTTCTGCCGGCGTATCGTTTCGCCTGTAAATATCAACTAATTTTGCCCCGACACGGTTTTCAGGAATGTCCAAAACCGTAATGATTTGGGTAATTTGGTCTTTTCTAAATGTAATTTTATCAGTAGGGAAAACTTCCTTTGAAGGTTTGGCAACTAGACCGTTTACCGTTACGTGATTCTTCTTACAGGCTTCGGTAACCATGTTTCTGGTTTTGTAGTACCGCATGCACCATAAATATTTATCTATTCTCATAAATTTTCTAAAATCGGAGTTAAATAGTTTACAAAAATCAATCAATATTGTATCTTGCGCACTTAAAAAATTAGCTATAATGAACAAATTTAAGTATTATTTTATTCTATTAATTACAACCGTCTCTTTATTTTCATGTTCAAAGGATGATGCCCCAGCAGAAATCACCCCACCAAGAGACTATGCAGTGCAATATGCAACTGATTTAACGGATATTGAAGAGTATTTAAAAACATATTATATTACCGTTGTGAACCACGCCGGTTTTCAAGACGATCAAGATGTTACGTTTACTAAGATTGCAACAGGTGGAACTCAACCTTCTATCTATTCTTATTTGAAGAGTCCTACATATCCTAAACTTTTGAGTAGACCTGTGAAACTTCACGACATTACGTATACATTGTATTACTTGGTTTTAAGAGAAGGAACAGGAATCTCACCTACAAATACGGACGGGATACTAACTTCTTATAAAGGAGATTATTTGTCCCGTCAAAAAGTTGCCGAAGTTGAAACGTTAACAGCTACTTTTTTCGAAGAATCTAAGAGTCCGCAACAGTTTTTTAACCTAACGACAACTATTACTGGTTGGGGAGAAACTTTTCCGGAATTTAAAACAGGAACGTATTCGTCAAACGCTGACGGTACAGTTTCGTATAATGATTTTGGGGCGGGAGTAATGTTCATTCCATCTGGATTAGGGTATTACAATTTAGGTAGCAATAGCATTCCTGCTTATGCGCCTTTAATTTTTAGTTTTAAATTATTTGAAATCAACAGACTCGATTCGGATGGTGATGGAATAAAGAATTTTCAGGAAGATATTAATGGAGATGGCTATGTTTATGATTATAGGAATACAGCAAACTACCCAACAACTCCCACAACAACTCCAGATGATACTGATAAAGATGGAATTCCTAATTTTTTAGATACGGATGATGATGGTGATGGTGTGAGCACCAAAACTGAAATCACAAATGCTAATGGTGTTTTGATTCCTTTTGAAGCTATTCCTGCATGTAACGGAAATACGACCGATCCCGCAAGGATAAAAAGACATTTAGTAAAATGTAATTAAAAAATACAATTCAAAAAAAAAACAGTTCAATCTAAATTGAACTGTTTTTTTTTGATGTAAAAGGAAGCAATTATTTTCTTTTCATCACTCTTTCTACAGCTTCAACAATCGCTTGATTGTTCAATTTGTATTTGTCCATTAGCTGTTCTGGTGTTCCAGATTCTCCAAAGCTGTCGTTCACCGCCACAAATTCTTGCGGCAACGGACTGTTCAAGGCTAAGACTCTGGAAATGCTTTCGCCAAGACCACCAAGAATATTATGTTCCTCAGCGGTAACGATACATTTTGTTTTAGCCAATGAATTCAAAATAGCTTCTTCATCCAATGGTTTGATTGTATGAATATTTATTACTTCAGCCGAAATTCCTTGTGCTTCTAATGCTTCAGCTGCGATTAACGCCTCCCAAACTAAATGTCCTGTAGCTACAATAGTTACATCAGAACCTTCGGTTAAAACAATTGCTTTTCCTATTTCGAAAGGCTCATCAGCGGGCATAAAGTTTGGCACCACCGGACGACCAAAACGCAAATAAACAGGACCGTGGTGATCTGCAATAGCTAATGTAGCTGCTTTTGTCTGGTTGTAATCACACGTATTAATCACAGTCATTCCCGGCAACATTTTCATTAAACCAATATCTTCAAGGATTTGGTGTGTTGCACCGTCTTCTCCTAAAGTTAACCCGGCATGTGAAGCACAAATTTTCACATTTTTCTCTGAATACGCAACCGACTGACGAATTTGATCGTACACTCTTCCTGTAGAAAAGTTAGCGAAAGTTCCGGTAAAAGGAATTTTTCCTCCTATGGTTAAACCTGCGGCAATTCCAATCATGTTGGCTTCCGCGATTCCAATTTGGAAAAAACGCTCTGGATGGTTTTTCTTGAAATCATCAAATTTTAAGGAGCCTATCAAATCTGCACAAAGTGCCACAACATTTTCGTTTTTTTGACCTAATTCAGTCATTCCCGCTCCAAAACCTGAACGCGTATCTTTACTTCCTGTATTTGTATATTTTTTCATTTTTTCTTAATTGAATAATTTATAAATCAAACGATTATGAGAACTCACAATTTATAATTTATAATTCATAATTATTTAATAGTCGCTTTCTCCTTCAATATAATTTTGACCTAAAGCAATTTCAAGTTGCGTATCATTAGGTGCTTTACCGTGCCAAGCGTGACTGTACATCATAAAATCTACACCATTACCCATTTCAGTGTGCAACAATACACAAACTGGTTTTCCTTTTCCAGTTCTTGATTTGGCGTCGTTCATACCAGCAATAATAGCTTCTATATCGTTTCCTTTTTCAATTTCTAAAACATCCCAATCAAAAGCTTCAAATTTAGCACGGACACTTCCCATAGCCAAAACTTCGTCAGTAGTACCATCTATTTGTTTTCCGTTTAAATCGATTGTAGCGATAAGGTTGTCCACTTTTTTTGCAGAAGCATACATGATCGCTTCCCAGTTTTGACCTTCCTGCAATTCACCATCGCCGTGAAGCGTATAAATAATATGGTTGTCACCATTCAATTTTTTTGCCTGTGCAGCACCAATCCCAACTGATAATCCTTGTCCAAGAGAACCAGACGCAATACGAATTCCAGGTAATCCGTCATGTGTAGTTGGATGTCCTTGTAACCTTGAATTGATCAAACGGAAAGTAGCCAGTTCTGAAACCGGAAAATAACCACTTCTTGCCAAAACGCTATAAAACACTGGTGAAATATGCCCATTTGAAAGGAAGAAAAGATCTTCTCCAATACCGTTCATATCAAAACCTTCTTTGCGTTCCATTATATTTTGGTATAAGACTACAAGAAATTCAGCGCAACCTAAAGAACCACCTGGGTGGCCTGAGTTGACTGCGTGTACCATTCGAAGAATATCTCTTCTGACTTGGATTGTTAAATCGTTTAATTGTTGTGTGTTCGGTTTCATTTGTGTGTTAAAATTAGACTGCGCAAATATAATCAGATAATTTGATTAATAAAAGGTTCCATTTTTAGATTTGTTAATAGTTATCAAAGATTATAAATTTAGCAACAATAAAATTTTTCATGGATAATTGAGTATTTAGTACCTTGCAGCCATGTTTGAACAATTATTCAAAAGCATTCAGGAAAAAGTGATACTGACTCAAGTAGAAATGGAGTTGTGTAAAACTTTTTTTATCCCTAAAAAGTTGCGCAAAAAACAAATTCTGTTGCAGGAAGGAGATATTTGCGTCTACAATGCCTTTATTGAAAAAGGAATTCTTCGTTCTTTTTCCATGGATGAAAAAGGAAATGAACACATCGTACAATTTGCAATTGAAGGCTGGTGGATTACTGATTTGTCCAGTTTTCTGACCAACAGTAATTCTATTTATACCATTGAAGCACTTGAAGATTCTGAACTACTTTTGCTGACAACAGCTGCCAGAGAAGCTTTGATGGATAAAATTCCCATGTTCGAAAGATACCAACGCTTGTTATTGCAAAATGCTTATATCGCAAATCAAGCCAGAATAAATTCAGCCTTAACAGAAACCGCCGAAGAAAAATATATCAATTTAGGAATTGCTTTTCCCGGAATTGTAAATCGTGTTCCCCAACACATGATCGCTTCCTACCTTGGACTTAAACCCGAAACATTGAGTCGGGTTCGCAAACAAATTAACAATCGGAGTTAATTAAAATTGATTTAGATCAATAGAATTTCTTGTTTTACATCAACTGTTATTTAAGCCGTACAGCCTTAAATTTGTCCTGTAAATAAAAGTTCATGTCAAATAGAAGAACATTTGCAGTCCTCGGAGTTTCAGAAACCAAAAGTATTTTTTTAGCGAAGCAAATTGCCAAAACCAATTCCGTTTTGTTGTTTGATTATGATGCTGTTACGCTGAATAATGTTTATGCCCAAATACTTTTAGAGTTTCCAAAGGCAAATGCGGAGATGATGATTTGTCCAACTAATGCAAGCTGGGAGGCGGATATTATAATACTTTCAAATGATGCGGCAACTGATGATAATTTTACTAAAAAAATCAAAAGAGTCGCTACGGGTAAAATCGTACTTGTTTTGGTGAACGAAAAGAATACGATTGATTTTGAAAGTGCTCTTGACAAATTACAGCTTTTATTTCCTTTTTCTAAAGTTATTCAGAGTTTCGAATCAATGGATGAAGTAGAAAATTCCGTTCTTTTAAAAGGAAATGATGAAGAAACCTTAAAAACTATTTGGACTCTTTTTACAAGTATTGGTTTGAAAGCCAGTATTGCATATACATAAACTACTAATTTTTAACAAAAAATCAAATGAGTAAATCAATTTTATTTCAACCCTATACATTAGGAAGCCGTACTTTAAAAAACAGAATGGTGATGGCGCCAATGACGCGAAGCCGTTCTAATAATGAAGGAAATGTTGCTACAGCACTTACAGCAGAATATTATGCGCAAAGAGCTACTGCAGGTTTAATAGTTTCTGAGGGAACTTTTGTAAGTACAAAAGCAGTTGGTTTTATTAACGTGCCGGGGATTTACAGTGCAGCACAAACCGAAGGTTGGAAACTAGTTACGAAAGCAGTACACGAAAAAGGAGGAACTATATTCGCGCAATTGTGGCACACGGGACGATTGTCGCATCCGGATTTACATAATGGCGAATTACCACACGCACCTTCAGCGCTGAATCCTCATGCAAAAGCCTACACCAAAGATGGTTTTGTAGATACGGTGACTCCAAAAGAAATGACGATTGAAGACATTAAACAGACCGTTCTAGATTTTAAAAACGGAGCAAAAAATGCGATGACTGCAGGTTTTGACGGAATCGAATTGCACGCTGCCAACGGGTATTTGTTGCAACAGTTTTTTAATGGTTATTCCAATCATCGTATCGATGAATACGGCGGTTCAATTGAAAATAAATCCCGAATTCTATTTGATATTCTTGATGCTTTAGAAGGTGTTATTGATTATTCCAAAGTTGGCGTTCGATTGAATCCTTCATTGCACAATTCGCAGGGAATGATGCTGGATAAAGAGACAATTCCAACGCATGAATATATTGTAAACCGTTTAAATGATTATGGTTTAGCATATGTGCATTTAACGGAGCCTTTTACGCCAGTGGATGATGTACCTTTTGCAGTTACTGAAGTGGCCAAACATTTCAGACCGTTTTATAAAGGAACTTTAATCATCAATAAAAGTTTTAATAAAGAAACGGGTATCAAAGTTATCGAGGACGGTTACGCTGATCTTGTTGCTTATGGAGTTCCCTTTATTGCGAATCCGGATTTAGTGGCTCGTTTTGAAGCTGATGCGCCATTAAACACACCAGACCAAAGTACGTTTTACACTGACACAGTGAAAGGATACACTGATTATCCGGCCATGGCTGAATAATAAAAATTTTTCGTTAGCTGTAAAAACACAGCACATTTTTATTTAAGTTAAATTATAATTCACAAGGAAGCCCACATTTAGTGGGCTTCATATTTATTGGAACGCAATATGTCATGCTGTTCTGGTATTGAAATTATGCTTTTATATTTGTAATTGTATCCGCTGTGCAGGCTTGTTTGTTGATAGTCGACATTACAATTCCTGTCGATGTTGCATTTGTTTTTTCTTTTCATCAAGCTTCATCGCTAACAAATTAGTTTTTTATTTAGCTTATTTTATTTCTGAGACTGCTCCATCCACCACCATTATAAATTGTTGTATATCCATTTGATTTCAAAATACTTTTTGCCGAAGCACTTCGCATTCCTGAAGCGCAACACGTAATTATAGGTTGGTTTTTATCTTTCAGTTTGTAAAGATTATTGCGTAGCGCATCAACAGGAATATTAATAGAATCTTCTATATGCCCCGTGGAATATTCCGCTTTGCTGCGCACATCAACGATAATGGCTCCGTTTTGCACTAATTCCGGATAGTTCACTTTGGAACCAAGTCCGAATAATTTTTTGAGTCTTTCTATCATTTTATTCAGATTGAGATTGAAGGTAATTCACATCCAGCCACGAACCGCCGTTATAACACTCGACACCATGTGCGGTCAGAAACACTTGCGCCTGACCACTTCTATTTCCAGAGGCGCAACACAGTATCAAAGGCGCTTTGAGTTCCTGTATTTCGTGCATTCTATGCGGAATTTCATTCAACGGAATATTGAATGAACCTGCAACATGGCCACCCATAAATTCATCATAGGAGCGCACATCGACAATGGTTCCCAGTTTTTCTTTGATTATTTTTGATACTTCCATAGTTTTATTTTTAAGATATTTGCGCGTTTTTACAGCTGTTTGCATGGTACAAAATTACAATTACAGAGTTGGTTTTTGGTGTCATTTGTCACACAAAAAGATGTTGAGTTTTTTATTTTAAGTCGCCATTAATAAATTAAAAAATAAAGAAATAATGATTTTATAAATCCATTACTTTCAGAATATTTTGGTTAGCAATTTTTTATTACAGGACGATAATAAAGGTAGCTATATTTCATTAATTTTTACCTACAATTTATTTCTGTCAATCTTAAATTTTTTGTTAAAGGCAGAGCCTGAATAACTGACAATAATTTCTTGTTTTTAAAAGAAAAAGTATTTAAGCTTTCACGGCATACTTTTTGACGATTTAAAAACAAAGTATTAAACAAATAAATAAAAAATAATGTCAGAGAAAAGTAAAAAACAATTTGGAGTTTGGATGGATTCACATCATGCAATTATTGTAGGTAAAGAAAATGTAGATTCTGGAGATTTCGTAGTTTTAGGACACGAAAAAGAAGAAGGTCAGGGTGGTAACTCAAATGAAAATGCAGCTAATAATGCTGAAAGAGATTCACTTCATAAATTATTCAAAAGCATTACTGCTCACATGCAAAATGTTGATGAATTACATGTAACAGGTCCTGGAACAGCTCAGGAACAATTCATTAAATATTTGGGTGAAACTCCACAATACAAAAATGTAGAGACTAAACAAAGTACTTCTAATAAAATGAATGATGAAAGTTTAATTGAATATGTGGCTTCACAATTTAACTAATCAATTACAGATAAATACGAAGAAGCTGTCTCAAAAGGCAGCTTCTTTTGTTTAGAACCACAGCGTTTTAAAAATCAAATAAAAAAAATATTTGTATTTTTTGATTGATTTTTGTTTTGTGTTTGTAGAATGAGCGGTATCAGACTACTTTTTTTAATTTTATATTTGTAAAAAAAAAATATGCGTTTCTCCTACGTCATCATCGTTTTATTGAGTGCTTTTATGTTGGTCAATTGCGCTGCGAAAAAAAGTACTGATATTTCGTATTTAGAATCTGTGGATAAAAATAGCTCAAAAGTACCCAGACTGAATGTTTTTGTGCCGCGAAAATCAAGTGCAGCGCAAGTCCCTGTTTTAATTTTTGTGCACGGAGGAAATTGGAATAGTGGCAGGAAAGGAACGTATGATTTACTGGGCAGGAATTTTGCCAGCAAGGGAGTCATTACGGTTATCCCGGATTATACGTTAAGTCCTGACGCTACGTATGATGAAATGGCGCGGCAGATTGTGTCTGTAATCCAGTGGACAAAAAAGAACATTAGCCAGTACAATGGTAATCCCAATATGATTTATATTAACGGTCATTCTGCAGGTGGGCATCTTGGCGCTTTGGCTGTTATGAATCCAAAGTTCGGAATTGCTTCCGGAACTATTGCTGGAATCATCCTCAACGATGCGGCAGGATTAGATATGAAAAATTATTTAGAAGGAAATCCGCCAACGGCAAAAGACGATTATCTCACCACTTGGACCGCAAATCCTGAGCAATGGAAAGACGCTTCGCCGATCTATTTTTTAAACAAAAACGCGCCTCCCTTTTTAATTTATGTAGGAGATAAAACTTATAATTCCATAAAAATTGCCAATAGCCGTTTTTTAGTTGCTTTACAACCCTTCCAACCTGATGTGGAGCCAATTAAATTGAACAAAAGGCATGTCCCGATGGTGCTTCAGTATTTCTCGCCTTGGAGCAAACGCTTTGATGAGATTATTGCTTTTATGAAATTGCACAAAAAGTAAAACTTTAATCATATCTTGCAAACAGCACAACTAAGGTTGTATTTTAAAAATAGTTATTTTATGATTATCTTTTCAGAATTGCATCAACAGAATATTGACCACTTTCTCATAAAAAACAGAGCGCAATAGGACAGCAAATAGAATAGTGCTAATTCAATAGTTTCCAGTCCATCGTTGATGTGAACATTATACACGGCAACTGCCATCGTAATAATAAGTGGAATTAAAGCCAGTCCTATCCAAAATCATCTTACAATTATTACGGAGCACAAATCTTCGGCAAAAACAGTTAAAGCCAATGAGTCGGGCACTATGATGCCAATTGGATCAATAAATTACTTTGTGTTATTGATTTGCTTCATCATTTTTGGAATACCGTGACCAACATCAATAAACCAAATGGTAGTCTTGCAAAAAGCGAATTTCAATCCGTTACATGAGCAGACTAAGAAGTTGGGGATAATAATTTTTGAATCATATTTTTAAAGTTTTTAGTATTGGTTCTTAAAAACGTACTTTATTTTTACAAGAATTTGATTCTTTTAATATGAGCTCGAAGTAATTATTGCTTGCTAGCCTTTCGTTTTAAATAAAATTTTCTCCATGATAATCACAGCTAAAATACCCAACGTATATGCAAGCAAATCCATCCACGCAAAAGAATTTCCAAGAACAACTTTAGCTATTTTTGAATGCTGTAATCCTAATTTTTCAACCAAATTTAAATATTGTGCGCTTTCGATAGCAAATGAAAAAAGTAAAACAAGAGCTGCGGCTACCCAAACGGATACTTTTACAAAGGATTTCAGAAAACAATAGAGTAGAATCACTACTAAAAAATCGCCAAAATAAGGTCTTATAAAGTTGTCGTGCACATACAAACCAATTGCAATTTCCATCACAAAAAGCAAAATGGTGAGCGCAAAATAGTTGCGGTTGAATTGAAACATGTTTTTAGTTTAACGATTTGGTCAGTCAGAGTATAAATTTGTTTAATTTAAACTTCATTTAATTTTTTTAACAGCATTTTCACATAGATTTCGGATCAATATTTTTGTTGATTTTCTCAATATTCAAGCTATTTGCCATCGCCGTAAATATTTGGAAACAGCTATCCGAATTTACCATAATCGTTAGCGCAGTTTTGCAAACTGTGTCCATTCCAATTGCCAACTAAAGTAAATCTAATCAAGTTACCTGTACTTCATTTTTAATGCAGCATAATTTCTTGTGGAACCGCAATAATAATCTGCTGGCAACTTTACAATTTTATTCTCTGCATAATTAATCAATAACGGGTGAGTTTCAAAACATTTAAGTTCTCCAATTGTGCCTTTTTTCAATCCAAATTCTTATTTGCCGAAAATGTCAAAGCAATCTATTTTTTGATCACATTTTAGTATCAAAAAAATTGATTGATAAGTTTCAATCTGCACATTTATACTACGTAGTTCCTGTATATTCATTTTTTCGTTGCGTGCCGGTTGCCATTAACATGTTGCGGCTTGGTGAAGGTGGCGGATTTTACCACAAATGTGATACGAAGAAACTAATGTTTGATTAACCACAAATGTTTTTACGAAGCATTGAACCGACATTTTTGCCAAACAACTGTGAAAGGCAGGCATTTTACTGTTTTCAACTTGTTTTATCATTTTGAATTGGCATTGTGAGCTATGTTGTAGAAATCCACTTTAGTTGTTGGTTTATTTTGAACTTCTTCTCTCCCAAATAAATTTATATACCTGAACTGACAACAATGGAATCAATCCAGCTAAAATTGACACTAGCCACACTTGAGCAGGCAGCACGTCCAAGCGGAGTACTGAACGCATCTGAGGTATAGCAAAAACCAATACCATTAGAGCGGTGCAAATTAAAAGAGCTATCCATACAAATTTATTTTTGGTGATCTCATTCACAAAAAAATTTGAATGTGGGGAAGACATATTGAATACATGAAACAGTTGGGCAAAGGCAAGCGTAATAAATGCAACATTATTTATAATTTTGGAATCAGTTGAAATAGTTTGTTTGCAATAAACCACAGCAATAATTACTGCTAAGGTCATGGCAGCAGCATATAAAGAAATAGTAATCCAGTCTCTATTAGATATAATAAGGAGTTTAGGATCTCTTGGTGGTCTTTCCATAACGGTTTTATCTCCTTTTCCTAAACCGAGTGCGAGTGCCGGAAATACATCCGTTACCATATTTAAGAACAGGATTTGCAATGGAAGTAAAGTAGAGGTAGGAACAACGAAACCTAAAGTAGTCACAATAAATATTTCACTTAAATTACAGGAGACGAGATATATCACAAACTTTTGTATGTTCTGGAATATCTCTCTTCCATGCGATACTGCCTGTGTAATGGATTCAAACGAATCGTCTTTGAGAATAATGCTGGCAGTCTCTTTAGCCACTTGCGTGCCTCTTAGTCCCATAGCAATCCCAATGTCTGATTTTTTAAGCGCAGGCGCATCATTTACTCCATCACCTGTCATTGCTACAATGTTACCTGCTTTTTGATAAGTAGCTACAATTTCAAGTTTTTGTTTAGGAGTGGTACGAGCAAATACGGCCGTGGAAAGTATCTTTTTATTCCATTCATCTGAAAGCGATTCCATATCGGGCATATCTATTCCAGTAATTGCATTTTGTTCGTTTTCATCTACCAATCCTACTTTTTTGGCAATATTAAGAGCTGTTAAAGGGTGATCGCCGGTAATCATTACAATCTTGATTCCTGCTTTACGACAAGTCAACATGGCTTCTTTAATATCCAATCGGGGAGGGTCTAAGAATCCAATCATCGCTACATACACTAATGAATTTAAAAAATCATCTTTATTAATTTCTCCTTCCTCGTTAAAGGCAAAAGCCAGTACCCGCAAACCATCTGCAGCCATCTCTTCAGATTGCGCCAAAATATTTTTTCGCTCTTCCTCGCTCAGGTTTTGTATGGTTGCTCCAGTCTGTATCTTACTACATTTTATCAACAAATGTTCCACAGAACCTTTAGCTGCTATAAAATATCCGTTTGAATTTTTGTGCAAAGTACCCATGATTTTTGTGTCAGAGCTAAAAGGTATTTCACCAGTTCTTTCATATTGTAGTTTCAGTTCTTCAGTGGCAGAACCTGATGCGTCTGCGAGGTGTACCAGAGCAATTTCTATCGGGTCACCTATCAATTCAGTTTTGTCATCTCCGTTCTTTGGTGAAGCATTGTTACATAACGCACCTATCAATATTAATTTTTGAAATTCAGCTTCACTTTTTTTAATATTCCCTTCCGCAAAACTCAGCACATTGTCTTTAATTGAAACTTTTATTTTTTCATTGGGAAAAGAAAAAGTATCTACATATATTTTATTTTCTGTTAAAGTTCCTGTCTTATCGGTCAATATCACATTGGTACTTCCTAATGTTTCTACAGCCGATAATTTTTTAACGATAGCATTTCGCTTTGCCATCAAAAGCATTCCATAAGCCAAAGCTACTGTGGCAACAATAGGAAGCCCTTCTGGAAAAGCCGCAACCGATAAAGCGATGGAAGTCTCTAAAATCAGAACCCAGTCTTTGCCTTGAATAATTCCTGTGATTGCAAAAATGCCTGTCATTGCCAACGTAATCCATATTAACTTTTTACTTAACGCTCCTATCTTTTTATCAAGCGGTGTTTCTTTTTCTTTAGAACTTTCAACTAAAGAAGTGATGGTGCCTAATTGAGTATGTTGGGCAATTCCTGTTACAACGGCTTTCCCGCTTCCATTTGTAACAGATGTGCCTTTGAATACCATGTTGAATTGGTCTCCAAGGGCAATATCTTTCGCAAGTTTGTCTGTATTCTTTTCTGTAGGAAGTGACTCTCCTGTTAGAGAAGATTCCTCGCACTGCAATTGATTGGATTCTATTAGATGTGCATCACCTGGAATTACATCACCAGCTTCCAACACTATTATATCTCCCGGAACTATTTTTTCAGATGGAATCTCTTGAACTTTTCCATCACGGATAACTTTCGAATGTATTACATCCATTTCCTTCAACGCATTCATCGAATTGCGTGCTTGCAACTCCATTAAAAATCCTATTGCAGCATTTACCATTATTACCACAAGAATGGCTATTGCTTCAATAATATTTTGAAAATAAAAAGTAACAGCAACAGCAAAGAATAACAAATAGACAATTGGGCTCTTAAATTGCAAAAGCATCATAAGCCAAATACTTTTTTGCTTTTGAGCTTGATAAATATTCGGACCAAACTCTCTTGTTCGTTTCTCTGCGTCGGGTTGGCTTAACCCTGATTCAGAATCAGTTTGGAATGCGATCACAACTTCTTCTACGGAGAAGGAATGAGGATACGATTGCGGATATTTAATTTTCATTTGTGGAGTTTCAGGATTTGAAATGTCGTTTTCGTTTATTTTGTTGTTTGTCACTTGTTAAGAGAACAATTCAGCAGAACGTTCTGGAACTAAAGCGGATTTTGGACTAAATTAAGTCCTATTTTGCCAAATCATCCCAACTACAAAACTAACTTTCTATTAAGCCAATTTCCTAAATCCGTTTTAGTTGATGGTGGCGGTTCGTTGTTTTTTTAATTTGTTTCTCTGATTATTTTTCTCAGAGTTTAGTAAGGGCAGAACCTTTATGAGCTGCCACATGATCCGTCTTAATGCTTTTTATTTCATATTGAGGCTCTTCTTTCGTAGCGTGGTGTGTATAACCTTTATAATCGAAATCTTTGGTATGTATTCTAATAATAGTTCCTGAAACTCTCCCCGCTTCGGAATTCCAGCTTACTTTGTCGCTTATTTTAAATTTTGTTTCCATAAACTTATTTTTAAATGTAAATCTAATTTTCATCATAATAAAATACATTACCATCAACTATTCTTGCCGGTGAAGTGTATTTATGTTCCTGAACTTTTCCTGTTGCCATAATATGCAATACCGCCCAACCTTTTGCTTTTAAATAATCGGACACCATCGAACGATGGCATCTCCACCAAACCGCTTCTGAGCACATATAAGCTGTGGGCTGTTCCAAAGCGATATGTTCCAATTTCACAATGGCATTTTCAAATTCTTTGGTTTCCATATAATCGGCGTAACCTCTGAAAGAGTCATTATTCCATCGGTTATTTTTTGAGTCTTTTTTCATTTTCCTTCTTCCTCCCAAATCGGCCAGATGTATATATTGTATTCCGGTTTCTTCTAAGGATATTTTTATGTTTTCCATGTCGAATTGTGGAAACCTGCGAGAGCCCGGTAAACTTCGTATGTCGGCAAGAATTTTAATGTCAAAAGACCGTAGCATATTTAAAAATTCATCCAGACTATGAGTAGAATACCCTATGGTATAGATGGTATGTGTCTCTAATTTAGTCATTTGGAATTGTTCAATGATAAAATATATTTGTCAATATATTGTTGTTTTTCTTTCGATTTATATTGCTGGATATATCGTGGATGTTCAAGAATTTTTAAATTATCAAATAACTTTACTTCTTTGTTTAGCTTTTGGATAAATTCTGCATTTTTTTTACCCAGCACAAAAACTTCCGAAGTATCTAATCCCAGACTAATATGTTTTTTTAAGGACATAATCATAAAATCTTTCACCATTTCAAAAAGAACAGGATCGTCATAATAATTGGCATTAAGCCATTTGCCATCTTTTGTTTGACGGATAATAGCCAAAGGAAAAGGCGAGTTGATGTAAAAATCGTTGTAAAAGTCTTTTACTCCACCATATTCGGCAATCATCTCATAAATAAAAACAGAAGAAATTTCGTGTGTATGTGCCGATTGCATTTTGATATCACAGGCACTTTCCAGTCGTTTGGTATCCGTAAATGGCACACCTGTTACCCCAGCTCCGTGACGGCCCGGGTTAATACCAATAATAAATCTTCGGCGTTGTGAATCGTTATAATATTTATGATAAAACTGTTGCATTACTTCCATTGTTTCAAGATTATCCAAGTAAGGATTCAGCACCTGAAAACCCTCTGGTAGTTTGCCTGAATAGTTTAAATGGCGGTTAAAATCAATCACTTTATCTGCAAAGGTTTTTGGCATTATGATTTATTTTATTTTTATATCCTGCAAACTCTTTCAATATATTTATCGAAGTACAAAGATTTAAAGTTCCTATTATAGCCTATCGGTTTTTGCTGTTTGATTCCATCTTTTTAGGGTTGTCGATTGGGTACATTCAAGTATGTTGACTTACAATGACCGGTATATTCTTTTGCTGCAAGAGCTTTGTGTCTAAGTTAAGATTTTCTTCTGATTAAACACTATTAATTCAAGTACAAAACCATTTTAGTATTTAGCCGAAAACCCAAATCCGGCAAAACCGCTACTGTGCGTTCGTTTTTATTTTTCTCTCAAAATTCCATTTAGAATTACATAATATAATGAGTTGTAATATTCTCTTATTTCAGAGTAAGTTGTGTATTCAGATTTACATTTTTCACACAGTTATAAGTCAAATACTGGGAATCCAACGTCTGTTAACTTATTAAATAATCCTATGTTGTAGAATTTTTTTAATTCTTTATATAATTCATTTTCTATTGGAAACGCTATCTTTCTATTTCTGAGAGAAAAGCTGAAACCGACCATCAATCTGGAAAAGAGCGGGATTAGAAAACCCATTCAGTTCACGATATTGGGATTTTCGTTTGCATCGACCTATCTAAAAGGCTTAAAAGGCAGGTATGCTTCGCCAGTTCGCCTTTCAGGCTCGGGTCAATTAACGGTAGGTGACAAAGCTTGGGCAAAACTCAAGCAGAGTCTAAAATAGGTGACGCGCAAAACCGCGCCCAAAAGTTTCGGGGAATGCATCCGAAAAATCAATGACCCGAGCCTAAGAGGCGAACTGACGAAGCAAATTCAACGAGGGTGGTTAAACTATTTTCGGGGGACGAGTATTCAAGGAAAGTGACGAGATATTGATGGATGGTTGTGCAATAGACTGCGCTACTGCATTTGGACGGACTGGAAAAAGCGCGAACGCAAAAGGAAAAACCTGATGCGACTAGGAATTGACAAATACCATGCTTATGATTGGAGCAGAATCAGAAATGCTTTGCATTCACGAATACCAAAAATACAATACCAAAGCGTGAGTAAAAGGAGGATGGCGAATGGCTCAAAGTCCAATTCTTACCACTACAATTACCCTACTGCGGCTCAAGAAGAAAGACTATCAATCAATGTTGGAAATTTACATGGAACTCAACCCATCACTTTGCGAACCGCAGTATACGAGACCCTTATGGACGGCGGTGTGAGAGGCGCACTCAGTCAGTTTCTGGCGGAGCCGTCTACTTGATTAGCAGTAGTTTATTTATTCTAATATTGTACAATTAATTTCATAAGGTTCTTTTGGGAAACCATATAAAATCATCTTTTGTTTGTCTACATATTTTATAGGAATTAGTTTGTCAAGATAATTGTCTGTATAAAGTGAAACAAACAGCGTTTTATTTAGTTTTCCGAGTACAATTCTACTTCCTTCTTTATTCAAACGTTTGTTTATTTCTTGTACGACTGGCGAGTTCAAAACTTCATTGAACTTGACATTCATTTTTTCTCCATTCCAATTAAACTCAAAATTTAAATTCTGAATTTCAGTTTCTGTTAATTCAGTTTCTGTTGCGTTTAGTTTTTCATAATCATTTTCGAATATACAATTTTCAGTTATAGACTTTTCATCGCTTAAAACTTTGTAAATTTTTCCATTTCTGAAAAATCTAATTCGATTTTGATTTATAAATTTATGTTCTGTTTCGCTTAGCTTTTCATTTCGGTTTTCGTTTTTCATTAGACAGATTTCATCACTTTTTTCAACGTCAAAATAATCAATGATATCTTTATCAATCTGAATAATCTCGGGGTTTCCGTAATGGTCTGGAGTTTTAATAAAAAGCCAATTTTCTTTCATATGCGATTTTGTAAAATAGCAGGTAACGTCAGTTCGTCTAAAAACCTTCAGACGAACTCATTTTAGTTAATCAGTGAGTAAATATATGTGATTTAAACTACAATTAAAATTCTTTCTGGGAAAAGTCGGTTTAGGATTATCAAAATAAAACAGTCCGTAAAAAGCTTTAAAAATTGCTCTTAGA